>JAEWDJ010000028.1 GCA_023390155.1 Actinomycetes bacterium
CGCGAGCTCCTGCGCGCCGATCTGCTGCCCCACCTCACCGACATCGCGGTGACGGCCGACGAGGAGGCCGGAGGCGGCCGCCACGACGTGACGGTGCGCGCCAAGGCCGACGGACACGCCGTCACGGCCACGTTCGCGGTGGAGCCGTCGGGCTCGGTGCTCGGCATCCTGCCGCTGTGGCGCTTCGCCACGAGCCCGCTGACGGTCGCGCACGTGACGGTGGCGCACGCGCAGGACTTCACCATCGCCTCCCACACGGTCAGCCCGCGCGCCGCCGCGCCCGACCAGCCGGCGACCGCGTTCAGCGTGGCCGCCGACTACCTGATGTTCGCTCCCGGTCGCTACGAGCTCGGCCACACCTCGACGTACCTCGACGCCGCGCCGGCCGTCGTGCTCGCCGAGCCGGGCCGGACGGTGGAGGTCACCGTCGACGCCCAGCCGACGCCCGCGTTCACCGCCGCGGTCCAGAAGCAGCTGAACGCGTACCTCGACCAGTGCGCGACGCAGCAGGTGCTCCAGCCCGCCGGCTGCCCGTTCGGCGTCGAGATCGACGACCGGGTGCAGGGCGTGCCGACGTGGCGCATGGTGACCTACCCCGCCGTGCACCTCAGCGCGGGACAGACCGCGTGGACGATGGACCAGGCCGTCGGTGTGGCGCACCTCTCGGTGACCGTGCAGTCGCTCTTCGACGGCTCGATCGACCAGCGCGAGTCCGACGAGCGTTTCGCGGTCTCCCTCACGAGCGTCGTCATCCGACCCGACGGGTCGCTCGACATCGTGGTCGGGCCGTAGACCGGCGACCGGATACCGGAGAGCCGGCGGCTACTGCTTCGCGCCGTCGCGCTCGGCGAGGCGGGCGAGGCGCTCGTTGTATGCGCGCAGCTCCGCGTCGTCCGTGCGATCGGCGTTGCGGTCGCGCCGCCGCGTCTCGCGCTCGTCGCTGCGGCTCCACTGGATGGCGACGACGATCGCGAGGATGACGGTGGGGATCTCGCCGATGCTCCACGCGATCCCGCCGCCGGTCTGCTGGTCGACCAGCGGCGTGTCGCCCCAGGTGCGGCCCATCGCGCCGAACCAGTCGGCGAGCAGCAGGCCGTGCATCTGCATGATGGAGAGCCCGAAGAACGCGTGGAACGCCATCGTGAGCAGCAGGAGCAGCAGCCGGAACGGGTACGGCAGCCGGAATTTCACCGGGTCGATCCCGATCAGCGACTGCACGAAGAGATACCCCGTGATGAGGAAGTGCACGATCATCCACTCGTGCCCGATGTGGTCGGTCGTCGCCCAGCGGAACACCGGCGTGTAGTAGAAGACCCAGAGCGAGCCCGCGAATAGGATGGCCGCGACGATCGGGTTCGAGATGATGCCGGCGAACCGGGAGTGAACCGCGAGGAGGATCCACTCGCGTCCGCCGCGCGAGCCGTCGGCCCGCTTGCGGATCGCGCGCGCCGCGAGCGTCACGGGGGCGCCGGGTACCAGCAGCAGCGGCACCGCCATCGTGAGCACCATGTGCGCCGACATGTGGGCCGAGAAGAGGTACTTCTCGTAGACGTTCACGCCGCCGTTCGTGATGTAGAACAGCAGCGCGATGCCGAGGACCCACAGGATCGTGCGGTAGACCGGCCACGCGTCGCCGCGCTTGCGCAGCCGCCAGACGCCCGCGAGGTAGAAGAAGAGGGCGAAGGCGCAGCCGAGCACCCAGAGCAGGTCGAAGTTCCAGCTCGTGAAGAGCCGCTCCCAGGTGAGCTCGGGCGGCAGCTTCTCGCCCGTGAGGATCTCGGCGGGAGTGGGCGTCGCCGCGCGGGTCTCTGGCACGGGCGTGACCGTGCGGGCGAGCGCGGCCGCCACTCCCGAGGCGATGCCCATGAAGGCGAGCTCGGCCGTCACGATCCACCAGAAGGTGCTGCGCTTGCCGCCGGCCTTCAGCCTCCCGATCAGGATGCGCCGCTGCGAGACGCCGAAGAGGCCGAGCACGACCAGCACCGCCACCTTGACCAGCACCAGGATGCCGTACGGCGTCGCGAGCTGCGCCAGGTCGCCGATCCGCAGCTCCGCGTTGACGTACCCCGACGCCGCCACGACGATGAACGAGATGAGGGCGATGGAGGAGTAGCGCTCCATCACGGTGACCAGCCGGTCCCCGCCGAAGACGCCGCGCAGGACGATGATCGTCACCAGGCCGCCGAGCCAGATCGCGGCGAACAGCACGTGGAGGCCGAACGACGTGACCGCGGCGTCGTGCCCGGCCGCCTCGGCGCTGTGCCCCTGCTGCGCCATCGGCACGACCGCGGCCATGGCGAGCACGGTCACGAAGACCAGCGCCGTGTGGTTGCGCACGGCGAAGCACAGCACGGTGACGGCCGCCGCGATCAGGGTCACGCCGAGCCAGGCCTGCCCCAGAGACACGCTGGTGATGAACGAGCTGAGCCCGTTGCTGAACGTCTCGTCGAACGACCACGGCACGTTCGACACGCTCACGAAGGTGAAGAGACCGGTCGCCGCGGCGGCGACGGTCATGACGGCCGCGCATCCGGCCGCGAAGTCGAGCGCCTTGCCGAACTCGGGACGGTCGGGGCTGAAGGCGAAGCAGACGAGCACGAGCGCGCCGATCACGCCCGACAGGCTGAGGTTGACCACGAGCGTCGCGATCGGGAGACCCCACCGCACCGCCGCGCCGGGATCGGCGAGCAGCGGAGCGGTCGCACCGCCGCCGAAGGCGAGGCCGGCCAGCACCGCCGCGAGGGCGGCGACGAGCAGGACGGCAGGGCCGATCACACGGACGATTCGGGGCACCCGACCAGCCTACGTCCCCCGGCCTGGACAGCCGCCCACAGCGCGGCTCCTGCCCCCGGACACGACGAAGGCGGCGCCGCAGTGCGCGGCGCCGCCTTCGGGCAAAGCGTGGGGGACTACTTGACGGCAGCCTTGAGCTTCGAGCCCGCGGTCAGCTTGACGCGGTGGCCGGCCGGGATCGAGATCTCCTCGCCGGTCTGCGGGTTGCGGCCCGTGCGGGCGGCGGTCTCGGTGCGCTCGGCGGCGAGCCAGCCCGGGATGGTGACCTTGCCACCGGCGGCGACGGTCTCGGAGATCGTCGCGAAGAACGCGTCGACGACACCGGAGACGGTGGCCTGGCTCTGCCCCGACGCCGCGGCGACGGCAGCGACGAGCTCGGTCTTGTTCAGCGACTTGTCAGCCATTGAGTGTCCTCCTCGGACGTTGTGCTGGATCTACAGCTTGCAGTGGAACAGCCACGGCCGCGGAGGGCCATAACGGTTGGTCGGATGACCGCCTCGAATGTATCAGGAAACCGCGGAAACACGCGGATTTTCGGCGTTTCTCGGACTCTTTTCACCGCCGCGGACGACGAAAGGGCGCCCGGCGCGATGCCGGACGCCCTTTCGTGCGTCGTCTGCTGGTTACCAGCTGGACTTGGTGATGCCGGGCAGCTCGCCACGGTGCGCCATGTCGCGGAAGCGCACGCGCGAGATGCCGAACTTGCTGAGGTTTCCGCGCGGGCGGCCGTCGACGGCGTCGCGGTTGCGGACGCGGATCGGCGAAGCGTCGCGGGGGAGCTTCTGCAGGCCGATGCGGGCGGCCTCACGGGACTCGTCGGTGCCGTTCGGGTCGACGAGGGCCTTCTTGAGCTCGGCGCGCTTGGCGGCGTAGCGCTCGACGATGACCTTGCGCTGCTCGTTCTTGGCGATCTTGGACGTCTTGGCCATGTTTAGCGCTCCTCTCGGAAGTCGACGTGCTTGCGCACGACAGGGTCGTACTTCTTGAGCACGAGACGGTCAGGGTTGTTGCGACGGTTCTTGCGGGTCACATAGGTGTACCCGGTGCCCGCCGTCGAACGGAGCTTGATGATCGGACGGATGTCCTGCTGCTTTGCCATTAGATCTTCTCCCCACGGGCCAGGATGTCCTTGACGACAGCCTCGATGCCACGGGCGTCGATGACCTTGATGCCCTTGGCGCTCAGGGTCAGGGTGACGTTACGGCGAAGCGACGGAACGTAGTACGTCTTCTTCTGGATGTTCGGGTCGAACCGGCGCTTGTTGCGACGGTGCGAGTGCGAGATGGAGTGACCGAAGCCGGGAACGGCTCCAGTCACCTGGCACACTGCTGCCATTGCTTTCTTCTCCAATACCGTGAGACCGGACGGTCTCACCCAAGGTCACTTGTCGGCGCACGACTTCCCACGCTTGGAAGGGATGGGGTCTCGTACACGATACTGAGCAGGAGGAGCCCACTCAGCCAAAGAACCACTCTACGACACGCCCGGGGCGCTGGCAAATCCTGCCGAGCAGTTCTCGCACAGCCCGAACACGTCGACGACGTGCTGCGCCTGGGTGAAGCCGTGTGCCGCGGCGGCCGCGCGCGCCCATTCTTCGACGGCGTCGGCCTCGATCTCGACGGTGAGGCCGCAGTTGCGGCAGATGAGGTGGTGGTGGTGGCCGCCGGTGCAGGCGCGGTAGAGGCTCTCGCCCTCGGGGGACTGCAGGGAGTCGGCGTCGCCCTCGGAGGCGAGGTCGGCGAGAGCGCGGTAGACGGTGGCGAGGCCGATGGGGGAGCCGGACTCGTGGAGGCTGAGGTGCAGCGACTGCGCGCTGATGAAGCCCTCCGTCGAGGTCAGGGCCTCTCGGACGGCCTCCCGCTGCCAGGTGTTGCGCTTCACGGCTCCAGGCTAGCCCGCCTGGCTCACGAGACGCCGTGAGCCGCGTTCGCGCCGCACGCCGACGAGACGGCAGACGACGTAGATGACGAAGGAGATGGTGGTGACGTACGGGCTGATCGGGAGGGAGCTGCCGAGGGCGAGCAGGATGCCGCCGACGACCGAGACGAGGGCGAACGCCACGCTCAGCAGCGGGACCGCGATCGGCGAGGACGAGATGCGCATGGCCGCCGCCGCGGGCGTGACCAGCAGCGAGAGCACGAGCAGCGCGCCGACGATCTGCACCGACACCGCGACGGCGAGCCCGAGCAGCACCATGAACGCGAGGGCGACGAAGCGGGTCGGGATGCCGCGGGCGGCGGCGACGTCGGCGTCGAGGCTGTCGAACGACAGCGGGCGCCACATCAGGAGCAGGCCGAGCATGACGACGACGCCGATGCCGATGAGCCAGCCGAGCTGCGGGTCGTCGACCGAGACGATCTGGCCGGTCAGCAGGCCGAACTTGTTGGCGCTGCGCCCGGGGTAGAGCGCGAGGAAGAGGATGCCGAGGCCGAGGCCGAACGGCATCAGCACGGCGATGATCGAGTTGCGGTCGCGCGCCTTCGCCCCGAGGAGGCCGATCAGCACGGCGGCGATCAGGGAGCCGAAGAGGGACCCCACGACCACGTTGGCTCCGAAGAGCAGGGCGGCCGCGGCTCCCGCGAAGGAGAGCTCGCTGATGCCGTGCACGGCGAAGGCCATGTCGCGCTGCATCACGAAGACGCCGATGAGCCCGCCGACCACGCCGAGGACGGCACCGGCGAAGATCGAGTTCTTCACGAGCACGAGCAGCTCGCCGTAGTCGGCGAACGAGAACAGCTGCGACCAGAGGTCGCCCGAGGCGGCGAGGTGGAGGATCATGCGGCCGGCTCCGGGTGCGGCGCGTGTGCGTGGTCGTGGTGCGCGTGCGTCTCGGAGTCCGGGATGCCGACGACCACGATGCGGCCGCGGCTGCGGATCACGTCGACGGGCGTCCCGTACAGGTCGGTCAGCACTTCGCTGCGCAGCACCTCGTCCGGGGTGCCGGTGCGGAACCGGCCGCCGGCGAGGTAGAGCACGCGGTCGACCATCCCGAGCACGGGGTTCACGTCGTGGGTGACGAAGACGACCGCGCTGCCGTGCTCGCGCCGGCGCCGGTCGATCAGCTCGCTCACGCCGCGCTGGTGCTGCAGGTCGAGGGAGAGCAGGGGCTCGTCGCAGAGCAGCATCGCCGGGTCGCCGGCGAGCGCCTGCGCGACACGGAGGCGCTGCTGCTCGCCGCCGGAGAGGGAGCCCACGGGGGCGTCCGCGTAGCGGCGGGCGCCGACCGCGTCGATCAGCTCGTCGGTGCGGGCGCGATCGGCCCGACGCGGGAGCGGGAGTCCCCAGCGGTGCCCGTCGACGCCCAGCCGCACGAGGTCGCGCGCCCGCATGGGCGTGCCGGCGGGGATGAGCTTCTGCTGCGGGATGTAGCCGATGCGCCGGTCACCGCGCCGCACCGGGTGCCCGTCGAAGGTGATCGAGCCGCCGTCGAGGCGCTGCTGGCCGAGGATGGCGCGCAGGAGGCTGGTCTTGCCCGAGCCGTTGGGGCCGAGCACCGCGACGAACTCGCCGGCGTGCACCTCCAGGTCCAGCTTGCTCCAGAGCGTCCGCTCGCCGAAGCCGAGCGAGGCGTCGCGCAACTGCAGCACGACACCTCGATCGGCGGGCGCGGGGACCCGCGCGAGGGGTTCGCTCATTCGCCGAGGGCCTTGGCGACGGCGTCGACGTTCGCGTTCATCCAGCCGATGTAGTCCTTGCCGCTCGGGAGGGTCTCGGTCACCGGCACGACGGGGACGCCGGCCTGCTTGGCGGCGGCGAGCACCTTCTCGGTCTCGGGGCCGCTGGTCTGCTCATTGTAGGCGAGCAGCTTCACCGACCCTCCGCCGATCACGCCGAGCATCTCCTGCAGCACGGCGGGGGAGACATCGGTGCCCTCCTCGATCGCCTCGCTGAAGGCTTCGGGCGTCTTGTTCTCGAGGCCGATCGCCTCGAGCAGGTAGAGCGGAACGGGCTCCGTGATGGCGACGCCCTCGCCGGCGTGGGTGGTCTTCAGCTCCGCCTCGCGGTTCTCGAGCGCGGTCAGCTTCTCGCCGAACGTCTTCGCATTGGCCTCGAACGTCGACTTCTGCGACGGGTCGGCCTTGCCGAGGGCGGTCACGAGCTCGTCCGCGACCTTCTGCACGGTGGGGAAGTCGTACCAGACGTGCTCGTTGAGCTCGCCGCCGTCGGCCTTCTTGCCCGAGATGTCGACCGCGTTGAGCACGACCCGCTTGTCGTTCGGCGCGGCCTTCAGCATGGTGTCGACGAAGTCGTCGTAGCCGCCGCCGTTCTCGATCACGATGTCGGCCTTCGAGATCGCGAGCTGGTTCTGGGCGCTGGCCTCGAACGAGTGCGGGTCCTGCGCGGGGTCATCCATGATCGAGGTCACCTCGACGGCGTCGCCGGCGATGGTGGAGGCGATGTCGCCGTACACGTTGGTGCTGGCCACGATGCGGACCTTCCCGTCGTCGGTCGAGGAGCCGGAGGACGCGGCGGAGCAGCCCGTGAGGGCGAGGGCGGCGGCAGCGGTCAAGGCGATCGCGAGGAGGGGGCGCTTCTGCATGAGCGGGGACCTGTCTAAGTCGTCGGCATGCCTGGTTCTCAGGCGGAGGGGGCCACCGGACATCGGGGCCACTACGAACCTACGCCTTGTTGAGAATGATTGTCAAAATCAGCTGCGCGCCTGCAGCGCGAGCCAGGCCAGCGCGCGGTCCTCCGCGCTGGTCATCGAGAGCCCGGTGAGCTCCTCGATCTTCTGCATGCGGTTGCGCAGTGTGTGCCGGTGGACGCCCAGCTGCGTGGCCGCCGCCTCCCAGCTGCCGTTCTCGGCCAGGAACACGCGCAACGACTCCAGCAGCTGCCCGTCGGCCTCGGCGGCGAGCGGGCGGAGGGGCTCCACGAGCGCGGTGACGGCCGAGTTCGGGAGGGCGCGGAGCAGCTCGTCCACGCTCGCCATCCGCGCGAACTCGACGGC
>JAEWDJ010000419.1 GCA_023390155.1 Actinomycetes bacterium
GGTGTCTGCGGATCGCGGTCATCAGACCGGCGGTCACGCCCGCCAGGCCACCCGACCCGCCCGAGCGCGCACCGACGGCCGACAGGGACCCGGTCGCCGCAGCCTCCCGCTCGGCCGAGAGGCGCTCGGAGCGCGTCGCGGGCGCGGCAGCGGGGACGCCGGCGTCGAGCGCAGCGGCATCCTGATCGGAGGACGAGGAGTGGGGGTTCCGCGAGTCGGGCAGATCCGATTCGTGCATCCGGGCATATTACCTGCATTTTCTGTGCACGCCACCCGATCGGGGGTCGGCCTCGTCTCGACCGCCCCCTCGAGCTTCGCTCCTCCGACCGCGCACGAGCGCGTCGTGCCCGGCCCACGGTGCCCAAAAGCCCCGACGATGATCCCATCCATGGCACCCGACTCGACGACGAATCCCCGGTCCGTTGTCACCGACCGGGGATTCTATGGAGCCGCCCAAGGGAATCGAACCCTTGACCTTCTCATTACGAGTGAGATGCTCTGCCGACTGAGCTAGGGCGGCGTGGGCCGGGCATCGCTCGGCGCACAGTCAGATAGCTTACCCGATCCCGGCGGGTGCTCACGACCACGTCGGCGGTCGCGCGGTCGGGCTCAGCGGACCTGGCTGCCGAGGGCCTGGAGCTGGTCGAACGAGCTGCGGAGGCGGTCGGCGAGGGGCTCGACGCCGCCGTGGTCGGCCCAGCAGGACCACGCGTGGCGCATTCCGGCGAAGGCGACGTAGGTGACGAGGCGGGCGCGCTGGTGGAGCGCCTCCGGGTCGTCGGCGAGGGCCGGGTCGTCGTGCGCGAGGCGGCGCTGCACGACGGTGCTGAGGGCGTCCTCGAACTTGTGCATGCTGGCCATGCGTTGGGCGAACAGCTCGGGGTTGTCCTTGAGGAGCGCCCGGCGGAGGACGTGCATCTCCTGCAGGGTCGCGGTCGCCTCACCCGCCGTGGCCGCGCCCGCCTCCGGATCTCCCAGCTCGCCGCCGTCGATGGCCGCGATGAGCAGGAGGCTCATCCCGTGCAGGATGGGCTCCTCCGGGCCGGCCGCGATGAACCGCTCGACGTCCTCCTCGCCGGGGAGCTCGGGCAGCTCGCCGATGATGGCCGTCTCCTTCGAGGGGAAGTAGTTGAAGAAGGTGCGCGGCGAGACGTTCGCGGCGTGGCTGATCTCGTCGATCGTGACCCGGTCGAAGCCGCGCTCGCTGGTCAGGGTGAGGGCGGCGAGCTGGATGGCGCGGCGCGTCGCGAGGCGCTTGCGCTCGCGCAGGCCGAGCTCGGCGTCGGCGACGGGCGCGGTGGCGGAATCGGGAACCGGGGTCACAGGTGGATTATTTCATCCGCTGCAAAATTGCACCACTCGATCGAGCGCGTGTGACGCCCGGCGAAGCGGTCAGCAGGTCTTTCCCTCGCTCGGCAGCGTGCCCTTCACGAGGTAGGCGTCGACGGTGTCGTTCACGCAGGAGTTCGACTTGTTGTAGGCGGTGTGCCCCTCGCCCTTGTAGGTGAGCAGGTGCCCGTTCTCGAGCTCGCCCGCGAGGTTCTTCGCCCACACGTACGGCGTCGCCGGGTCGTTCGTCGTGCCGACCACCAGGATGGGAGCCGATCCGGCGGCGGCGATGGGGCCGCGCTTCACCGTCGTCTTGTAAGGCCAGGAGGCGCAGCCGATGTCGCCGTACGCCATGTAGGGGCCGATCACGGGGGCGTCTTTCGCCAGCTCCGCCGCCTGCGCGCGCATCGTCGCCGGGTCGGCGTCGTACGTGTAGTCGAGGCAGTTGATGGCCATGAACGCCTCCGTGGAGTTGTCCGAGTAGGTGCCGTCGCTGTCGCGGCTGTTGTAGGCGTCGGCCAGGGTGAAGGCGACCGAGGCGCTCCCCCGCATCACGGATTCGAACATCTGGCTGAGGTAGGACCAGCCGTTCGCGTCGTAGAGCGGGTAGATGATCGCCGTGACCAGGGTGTTCGCGCCCAGCTCCCGGCCGTCCGAGTTGCGGATCGGGCTCTTCTCCACCGATGCGAGCAGCGCCGAGATTGTCGACATCGCGTCGTCGACCGTCCCGTCGAAGGGGCAGTCCTTCTGGCTCAGGCAGTCGGTCAGGTAGGCCCGCAGCGCGCTCTCGAAGCCCTGCGCCTGCACCTTCGTCACGTCGAAGTTGCTCGCGGCGGGATCGAGTGCGCCGTCGAGCACGAGGCGGCCCGTCTTGCCCGGGTAGAGGTCGGCGTACACGGCGCCGAGGTAGGTGCCGTACGAGTAGCCGAGGTAGTTGAGCTTCGCGTCACCGAGCACCGCGCGGAGCAGGTCGAGGTCGCGGGCGGCGCTCACCGTGTCCACGTGGTCGAGCAGCGCGCCGGTGTTCTTCTCACAGGCCGATCCGAAGTCGGTGGAGGACTTCGTGTTCGCGGCGATCCACTCGTCCGAGCCGCGCGCGCCGGGGGTGATGTCGTAGAGGTACGCGTCCATCTGCTCGGCGTCGTAGCACTTCACCGCGGTGGAGCGCCCGACCCCGCGCGGGTCGAAGCCCACCACGTCGAAGTGGTCCTGGAGGGTGCTGTCGGTGGCGTATCCGACCGAGTCCTTGACGAAGTCGTAGCCCGAGGCGCCCGGCCCGCCGGGGTTCACCAGCAGGGAGCCCTGCTTCGTGCCCTTGGCCTTCTGCCGGATGAGCGCCAGCTCGATCTCGCCCGCCGACGGGTCGTCCCACTTCAACGGCGCCTTCGCAGTCGCGCACTGCATGCCGCCGGAGCAGCTGCTCCACGACAGCACCTGCTCGTAGAAGGGCTTCAGGTCGGCGGCGACCTGTTCCTTCACCGGCGTGGAGGTGGCCGCCGTCTTGGGCGGGATGAACCACGTCACGCAGCCGCTCAGGGTCAGCGCGGCGATCGCGGCGACGGCGACGGACGCCATGCGCAGGGTGCGCCGGGAGGCGCGGGTGCGGCCCGTACGGCTGGTCACAGGTCGTTCCCCTTTCGCGCGGCGGTGCCGCGAAGGATGGTGGTGAGCATGGCCTCGAGCGCCAGCGCCGGGGCGACGTTGCCGTCGATCCGCTCGCGCGCCGTGGCGACGGCGTCCATCGCGGCGAGCGTATCGGCGGGAGTCGAGGAAGCGCTGAGAGCCTCCAGCCGCTCCAGCAGTTCGAGGTTGACGAGCTCGCTGGCGCTGCCGAGCTGCAGCATCATGACGTCGCGGTACAGCGACTGGAGGTCGACGAGGATGCGGTCGATGCCGTCCCGCAGGCTCCGCGTCGCGCGCCGTTTCTGGTCCTCCTCCAGCTGTCGCAGCTGCCCGCGCAGGGCCGGCGGGATGGTGCCGCCGGGTTCGACCCCGAGCGACCGCAGGGCGTGCTCCCGCTCCTCCGCGTCGCGCTCCTCCGTGATGGCCTTCGCGTCGGCGCCCGCGATCTCGAGCAGCGTCGCGGCGGCCAGCACGGCGCCCGACACCGACCGGATCCCGAGCGCCAGGTTCAGCGTCTCGGAGCGGCGGCGGCGCGCCTCCTCGTTCGTCGCGAGACGGTGCGCCATGCCGATGTGGCTCTGGGCGTGCCGGGCCGCGCGCTCGGCCAGCACGGCGTCCACGCCGTCCCTGCGCTCGATCAGCGCCGCGACGTCGGCGACGCTCGGCACCTTCAGGCGCACGGTGCGCACGCGCGAGCGGATGGTCGGCAGGAGGTCGGCGTCGCTCGGCGCGCAGAGGATCCACACCGTGCGCTCCGGCGGCTCTTCCAGCGCTTTCAGCAGCACGTTCGAGGTGCGCTCGCTCATCCGGTCGGCGTCTTCGATCACCATGACGCGGAAGCGGCCGACCGACGGCGCGAACTGCGAGCTGGAGACCAGCGTCCGCACCTCGTCGATGGAGATGATGACGCGCTCGGTGCTGAGCACGGCGAGGTCGGGATGGGTGCGTGCCTCCACCTGCCGGCGCGTCGCCAGATCACCGTCCGGCGTCCCCGGGCTGAGGAGCGCGGTCGCGAACGCGTAGGCGAGGTTCGACCGCCCGGACCCGGGCGGGCCGGTGATGAGCCAGGAGTGGGTCATGCTGCGGGCGTCCGTGTCCGAGGCGGCGGCGCGCACGACGGCGATGGCGTCGTCCTGCCCCGTCAGGTCGTCCCACACTGCCATGCGTTCCAGGCTAGCGTCCACGGCGGACACCGGCGTGCGGCGGGCACGAGCGGAGTCGGCCGCGACGGCGTCGAGCAGCCGCGAGGCCACCTCGGAGGTCAGACCCGGCCATCGAGGCGGCGCCGGATCTCGGCCGCGATCTCCTCGATCGGGCGCGACGCGTCCACCACCAGGAACCGCTCAGGCTCCGCCGCCGCGAGGTCGAGGAAGGCCGCGCGCACCCGCGCGTGGAACTCCGCACGCTCCGCCTCGAGGCGGTCGTAGCGCGTGCGCGAGGTGTCGAGCCGTGCCCGGGCCGTGGTCTCGTCCAGGTCGAGGAGAATGGTCAGGTCCGGCAGCAGGCCTTCGGCCGCCCACAGGGAGAGCTCCCGAACCTCGTCCCCGCCCAGGACGCGCCCGGCGCCCTGGTAGGCGACGGAGGAGTCGATGTAGCGATCCTGGACGACGACGTCTCCCCGTTCCAGCGCAGGACGGACGAGCGTCGCCACGTGATGCGCGCGGTCGGCCGCGTAGAGCAGGGCCTCCGCACGCGGCGCGATGTCCCCGCGATGGTGGAGGACGATCTCCCGGATCTCGACCCCGGCGGCCGTGCCCCCCGGTTCCCGGGTGCGGACGACCGTCCGCCCCCGCCCGGCGAGCCACTCCTCGAGCAAGGCCGCCTGCGTCGACTTGCCGACTCCGTCGCCACCCTCGAGCGTGATGAACAGCCCGCGCGGTGATTCCGGCGCTTCTACCGCTTCTGCCGCTTCTGCAGCTTCTGCCGCGTCTGCCGCTTCTGCAGCTTCTGCCGCGTCTGCTGCGTCTGCCGGAACGCCGCCCGCGTCGCCGCCGCTCACTCGCCCGCCGGCTCGGCCGCGGACTTCTTCGCCGCCGACTTGGCCGCCGTGGTCTTGGCCGCCGTCGTCTTCGCGGCCGTGGTCTTCGCCGCCGTCGACTTCGCAGCCGTGCTCTTCGCCGGGGCCTTGCGCGTCGTCGTCTTCTTCGCGGGGCCCTTCTTGGCGGGGCCCTTCGCGCGCTTGTCGGCGAGCAGCTGCACCGCGCGCTCGAAGTCGACCTCGTCCACCGTCTCGCCGCGCGGGATGGTGGCGTTGGTCTCGCCGTCGGTCACGTAGGGCCCGAACCGGCCGTCCTTCACCTTGATCGGCTTGCCGCTGACCGGGTCGGCGTCGAACTCCTTGAGCGCACTGGACGCCCGCCGGTTGCCGTACTTCGGCTGGGCGAACAGCTCCTGCGCACCGGCGAGGTCGATCGTGAAGATCTCGTCCTCGCTCGTGAGCGAGCGCGTGTCGGTGCCCTTCTTGAGGTACGGCCCGTAGCGGCCGTTCGCCGCCTGGATCTCGTCCCTGCTCTCGGGGTCCGTGCCGACGATGCGCGGGAGGTCCAGCAGTTTCAGGGCGGTGTCGAGGTCGATGGTCGCGATGTCCATCGACTTGAAGAGGGAGGACGTGCGCTGCTTGGGCGCGGCCGCCTTCTTCGCCGGCTTCTTGGCCTCGACGACCTCACCGGTCCGCGGGTCCGCCTGGGTCTCCTCCTCCGGGTCGGCCTCGGTCACGTAGGGGCCGAACCGGCCATCCTTCGCGAGCACGAGCTTGCCGGTCTCGGGGTTCGAGCCGAGCACGCGGTCGGTCTGCACCGGCGCGTCGATCAGTTCGCGGGCCTTGGCCGGCGTGAGCTCGTCCGGAGCGAGCTCCGGCGGCAGGTTCACCCGGCGGGGAGCGGCGTCCTCCGCGGCGCCCGGCTCCACGACCTCCAGGTACGGGCCGTACTTGCCGATGCGGAGCGTCACGCCGTCGTCGATCGCGATGGAGTTGATGCTCCGCGCGTCGATCTCGCCGAGGTTGTCGATCACCCGGCGCAGGCCCTTGTGCTTGTCGCTGCCGAAGTAGAAGCTGTTGAGCCAGTCGACCCGCTCGGCCTCGCCGTCGGCGATCCGGTCGAGGTCGTCCTCCATCTCGGCGGTGAAGTCGTACTGCACCAGGTCGCCGAAGTAGTCCTCCAGCAGGCGCACGACCGAGAAGGCCACCCAGCTGGGCACGAGCGCCTGGCCGCGCTGCGTCACGTAGCCTCGGTCGATGATCGTGGAGATGATGCTCGCGAAGGTGGAGGGGCGGCCGATGCCGAGCTCTTCCAGCGCCTTCACGAGGCTCGCCTCCGTGTAACGCGGCGGCGGCGTGGTCTCGTGCCCGTCGGCCTCGACCTCGGCGACGGCGAGCGCCTGGCCAGCCTCAAGCGGCGGCAGCTTGGCCTCGGCGGCGTCGGACGCGTTGCGCTCCTCGTCCTTGCTCTCCTCGTAGGCGTTGAGGAACCCGCGGAACGTGATCACGGTGCCGCTGGCGGTGAACTCTGCGACGGTGCCGTCGAGCGGGCCCTCGGCGATCGTCGCGGCGACGGTGACGGACGCCGTCTGTCCCTTCGCGTCCGCCATCTGCGATGCGACCGTGCGCTTCCAGATGAGGTCGTAGAGGCGGAACTCGTTGCCGCGGAGCACCTTCTCCAGCTCGGCCGGGGTGCGGAACACCTCGCCGGACGGGCGGATCGCCTCGTGCGCCTCCTGCGCGTTCTTGCTCTTCGACGCGTAGGTGCGCGGCTTCTCCGGCACGGTCTCCGGGCCGTAGAGCTTCGCCGCCTGGGTGCGGGCCGCGTTGGTCGCCTGCTGCGACAGCGACGCGGAGTCGGTGCGCATATAGGTGATGTAGCCGCTCTCGTAGAGCGTCTGGGCGACGCTCATCGTCTGGCGGGCCGAGAACCGCAGCTTGCGTGCGGCCTCCTGCTGCAGAGTGGAGGTCGTGAACGGTGCGGCGGGACGGCGCGAATACGGCTTGGAGTCGACCTTCGACACCGCGACCGCGGTGCTCGGCTGCCGGATGGCGGCGGCGAGCGCCTGAGCGGACTCCTCGTCGAGGGTGCGCGCCTCGGAGGTGAGACGGCCGTGGTCGTCGAAGTCGCGGCCGGGCGCGCCGCGGGCGCCGGCGCCACCGGCG
>JAEWDJ010000397.1 GCA_023390155.1 Actinomycetes bacterium
AGCACGGCAGGCTGGAGCCATGAGCAACGGGGTCACCATCGGCCAGGCGGCCGCCTTCGTCGGCGTCACGGTGAAGACGGTGCGGCACTATCACAAGCTGGGACTGGTGGCCGAGCCCGAGCGCGACAGCTCGGGCTACCGGCGCTACAGCGCCGACGACCTGCTCCGGATCGTGCAGGTGCGCACCCTGGCGGCGGCCGGCGTGCCGCTGGCCGAGATCGCCGGCCTGCTGGACGCGGAGGACGAGGAGTTCGCTGCCGGTCTCGCGGACGTCGAACGGCAGCTCACCGCGCAGATCGAGGAGCTGTCCGCACGCCGCGCGACCTTGCACCAGCTCACCGACGGCAACCGGGCGCTGCTGCCTGACCGGGCGGTCGCCCTGCTCGAGCGGATGCCGGGCCTGGGCTTCGACACCGACGAGATCGCGTCCGCGCGGGAAGGCCTCGTGCTGGCCAGAGCGCTCATCCCCGAGCGGTTCGACGACCATCTCGCGGCGATCGAACACGCCCTCCTCGACCCCGAGTTCGTCGCCCTCAGCAAGCGCGCGGCCGAAGCGGCCGCGTGGGCCCCGGACGACCCGCGCATCCCCTCGCTCGCGGCCGCCATGGCCGACCACTACCTCACCAACCCCGACCACCTCCGCATCGTCACCGGCATGCAGGCCCGCACCGACACGACGGCCCGCTACGGGATGGTGCGCGACTTCGGCTCCGCCGGCGCCACGGCCGCGGAACGCCTGGTCGCCCTCATCGAGTCAAGGCTGCGGGAGGCCGGCGTGCGCATCCCGCGGCCGGACCCGCGGTGACCGGCGGCCCGCGGACGGCGTCCCGATGTCTCCTAACCGAGCGAGACCCCGTCCAGCAGGCCGGCGGTCATGCCGCTCGGGAGCGCGCCGGTCTACCGGATCGAACGGCGTAGCAGGTCGCCCCGAGAGGCAGGCGGCGATCCGACTCCGGCGTCTGCGGCAGGGCGGTCAGGGCGTGTTGCTGAACGAGGGAGTGATGGCGATTTTGCCGTGGACGTGGCGGCTGCGCTGGTGTGCGACCGCGTCGTGGAACCGGTCGAGGGTGTACGTCGCGGCGACGGGGATGCGCAAGGTCTTGTCGGAGATCAATGCCAGGAGGCGGTCGAGCGCGTCGGGAGTTGCGTCGGAGCCGTTGACCTGAACGACGCCGGCGGGTGGTTCGTCCGCCTCGATGGTGACCACGCGGTGCGGAGGGACGCCCAAGCGGATCGCTGCCTCGGCCGTGTCCGTTCCGTGCAGGTCCGCAGCCGCAACGACGGGTATGTTCTCGGCGGCGATTTCGGCGGCTAGTCCGTCGCCGTATGTCACGGGTTGTGCGCCGAGCGATCGAATGTAGTCGGCGGAGGCAGCCGACCCGGTTCCGATGACCTGGGCGCCGTCGCGGACTAGCAGCTGGGTGAGGATCGAACCGACGCCGCCGCCTGCCGCACCGACGAGGACGGCCTCGCCGGGTCGCGCCGACAGAGCGTCTGCGACGGCCGACGCGGTCCGCCCGGCGATGTCCAAGACCCCGGCCTCGAGGTCGGAGACCGTCGGTGGTGTGCGGTGCAGGCTCGGGTGGTTCTCGTCGAGGACGATCGAGGTCGCGACGGCACGGCCGCGGGCTCCGCCGAAGACGCGGTCCCCGACTCTCCATCGGCGCACGGAGGGGCCGGTCTCGACCACGGTCCCGGCGAAGTCGTTCCCGAATCCCATCGGAAGGGCGAGCCCGAACGCGGCGGCGAGGGTGCGCGATTCGACGATCTGCCAGTCCACCGGGTTGAGCCCCGCGACGGCGACGCCGATCCGGACTTCCGTTGCCAGCAACGGTCGCGCCTCGGTGGGTTGGAGCCTCAGGCCGTTGATGTCGCCGAACCGATCCAGCACAACCGCAGAGTCCATGACTGTTCCAGCGACGCTCGTCGCGCGTCTATTCCTCTGACCCTCGATCCCAGAGCAGTGCCGCTGCGAGGCGGAGCGCCGCGTGGCAGTTCCGGGAGGTCTTGTCGTGTCTGAGGCCGCTGAAGAGGTGGTTTCAGGGTGCGGCGGCAACGCTGGCAGCGATGGTCGAGCCGGTGAGGGGTGTTCCGCTGTCCAGAGCCTGGATCCATCGGCGTGTGGTCACGACGGCCGCGAATCGTGATTCGAGGACGGTGAGGACGGTCTCGTGCAGGGTTCGCGCCTCGACCGTCCCGGCCGAGTTCGCCAGGTGTGGGGCTCCGGTGGCGTCCCGGAGGAACTCGACGGCGTAACCGCGGTGGGCCGCGTCGCGTGCCGTGGACTCGTCGCAGTTCTGGGTCATGTATCCGGTTATCGCGATGGTGTCGACACCGAGGGACTCGAGCGTGTGAGCGAGGTCGGTGCGAGCGAACGCCGATGGCAGGGTCTTGGACATCGTGATGACGCCGGGGCGGGAGGCGATCGATTCGTGCAGCTGCCACCCATCGCTGCCGTGAGCGAAGATCGGGGAGTCGGCGGGAGCGTCCTGCTGGATCACGATCACCGGAATGCTGCGCTCGCTCGCGGCGTCCATCGCCGCGTGGATCGCAGCCAGGCTGGTCTGAACCGGCGGGTACGCGATCGGCAGCCGGCCCGTCACATACTCGTTCTGAACATCGATGACCAGCAACGCCCTCTTCATTCCACGAAACTACCCGACCCCGGCTCGCACCGCGCTTGAGGTTGAGGGCTCCTCACGGCTTCCGAGGCAGCGCCCGCAACCGTCGTGATCGCCGACGGCCAGTGTCTCGGCAACCGGGCGGGCAGCAGCTGCTGGATCGGTAGTCGGCTGACACCGAGAGAGTTCCGCGATGGTGATGCGATGCTGAGCGAGTTTCTCGCGGTCAGCGGACTCCCGACGGCGTCGGAGCCTCTCCGTTCAGCACGTATCGCCCGACTTCGTCGCGCTTGTAGGCCACCGGATCGTGCAGCGAAATGGTGCGGACGTTGCGCCAATAGCGGTCGAGCCCGTGCCGGGCGGCGGTCGAGCGCGCTCCCGTGTACTCGAAGACGGCGCTGGTGACGTCGAGGGCGGTCTCGGTGGAGACGATCTTCGCGCTCGCGATGATCTCAGCGACTGCGGCCCGCTGCTCGGTGGTGACGTCGTCGGCGAGACCGTAGAGCCAGTCGAGCGCGTGAACAGCGCGCTCGACCAGGGCGGAGACCGCTTGCACGCGGGCCACCAGGGTGCCGTATCCGGCGAGGATGTACGGCTCGTCCCGACCGCGCTCGACACCGGAGTGCAACGCCGGCCGCGTGTGCTCCCGCGTGTAGGCGAGCGCGGCCTCGAGCGCGCCCTCCGCGATGCCCAGGTGGAGGATCCCGAAGGTCAGCTGGAAGTGCAGCACCTGCACGGACTGCCGCGGCTCGTGCTCGCGGATCGGGCCGTAACGGCGGAGGATGCGCGACTCGTCCACACGGAGGTCGGTCAGCGTGATCGACTGGCTCGCGGAGAGACGCTGGCCGAGCACGTCCCAGTCGCCGCTGAACCGCACGCCCGGATCGGCCGGGTCCACCTCCACGACGGTCATGAGGTCGCCGTCGCGCAGCGCGATCGTGAACAGGCGATCGGCGACAGGGCCGCCCGAGGCGAAGCCGCTGTCGCCCGTGACGACGTACTCGTCCCCGTCCTCGACGATCGGCGGGTAACCCGTCTCGCGGTTGTTCCCCGGGCTCGCCCAGAGCCAGCGGTTGTCGGCGGTCTCGCGGAGCGCCCGGCGCGCCTGGTCGGTGTCGAATGAGCCGATGAACCGCAGCCACACGTAGTGGTAGCCGAGGATGTGCGCGATGGAGGAGTCCGCGCGGGCGATCAAGCGCACGATCTGCGCGCTGACGGACCACGGCACCCCCGCGCCGCCCAGCTCGGCGGGGATGGTGAGGGTCAGCAGTCCGCGCTCCCGTAGCAACTCGATCTCGACCGTGGGCAGCGCGTTGGCGCGGTCGCGTACGAGCGCGTCCGCGGCGAGGATGTCGGCGACCTCGCGCGCTTCTGCGATCCATTCCGCGTGCGCATCGGAGGCGCCTCCGATGTCCGACGGGTCCGGCAGCAGATCGAAGCGGCTCACCGGGTGCCCACCACCCAGGCGTGTGTCGGGGCCGAGTCGTTCAGGAGGTGGTCGCCCACGGCCCGCTGCTTGTAGATGCCGGGGTTATGGACCGAGATCGTCCGGGCGTTCCGCCAGTGGCGGTCGAGGGTGCGGTCGCGGTCGACGGCGGAGGCACCGCCCACCTCGAACAGGGTGGTCGCGGCGGCGAGCACGGTCTCCACCACGGTCGTGTGCGCCTTCGATGTCGCGATCTCCGCGGCGTCGAGCAGGGCGTCGATCGGCTCGCCCGCCTCCCGGGCCGCATTCACGGCCTCCAGCGTGTCCGCCGCGGCGAGCGTGACCGCGTCGGCGGCGAACGAAGCGGCAGCGAGCCGGCCGACCACCTGCTGCACGAGCGGGTCCTCCCGGGGGAGGTCCGCCTGGGCATGGCTGAAGACGCGTTTCCGGCGCTGCACGTAGTCGACCGCGTCGGCCACGATCGCCCGGCCGATGCCGGCGACCGAGGCCAGGAGCACCTGCTGGTAGAAGGCGATCATGTAGTGCGGGGCGCGTTCGTCGTACCAGAACACGTCGTCGCGCTCGACCGCCACCGCGTCCAGGCGCGTCGTGCCGGAGGCGGTGAGCCGCTGGCCGAAGCCGTTCCAGTCGTCCACGCGCTCGAGGCCCGGATCGGCGGCCGAGACGACCGCGAAGGCGCGGGCGTCGCGCTCGTCGGAGACGCCGATCGCGAGCCAGTCGGCGTAGAGGCTGCCGGTGCTGTAGAACTTGGTGCCCGTGATCGTCCAGTCCTCACCGGAGGTGTCGAGCCGGGTGCCGGTCTCGCCGACCTTGCCGCCGTCCGTCTCGGTCACGGCGTTGCCCAGGATGGCGCCCTCGGCCACCCGCCGCAGCCACTTGCCGCGGGAGGCTCCGTCGGGGTCGATCAGACGCTCCTCCACCATCCCGAAGTGCGCGCGCAGCGCCTGCGGGAGGTTGGAGTCCGCCGCACCCAGCTCGATCAGCAGGTGGATGAGCTGAGAGACGGAGGCACCCGAGCCGCCCTCGGCGACCGGCAGGCGGACGGCGCCGAACCCGGCCTCCGCGAGGGCGCGCACGGCGTCGTGCGCGAGCGTCCGGTCCCGTTCCCGCTCCACTGCTCCCGCCGCGATCTCGGCGAACAGGGGGCGGAACCGGGAGGCGAGCTCGTCGTAGTCGGCGGTGGTCACGCGTCGCCCCCGAACGCTCCGCGGTACCTCGCGGCGGGATGCCGCTCGTCGAGGTGGTCGCGACCGAACAGCTTGCTGCGCAGGGTACCCGGCGCGTACTCGGTCTGCGCGAGCCCGCGACGGCGCAGCTCGGGCAGCACGTGGTCGATGAACTCGATGTAGGAGCCCGGGATGCGCCAGTTGACGACGTTGATGCCGTCGACCCCGGCGCGCTGCCACTCCTCCAGCTTGTCCGCGATCGTCTCCGGGGTTCCGACGAGGCGGCCCCGGCCCAGGAGGACGCGGCCGAGGTCGGCGACGGTGGCCTCCCGGTCGGGCACCGAGCGACGCAGCCACTCGAGGATGGACTGGCTGGCGTTGGTGCGGATGTCCTTGAGGAGCGTCTCCGGCGGGTACGGGCTGCCATCCGGCGCCGTCCCGAAGTTCATGTGGGTGAGGTAGCCCTCGAGGCTCGCGTACTCATCGAGCTCGGCCTCGGCGCGCCGGGCCTCCTCCTCGGTCGACCCGATGACGAAGCTGATGCCCTGGAAGAACTTGATGTCATCGGGGCGCCGGCCGGCCTCCACCGCGAGACGGCGGGTCTCGACGATGGTCTCGGCCGCGACGGCGGGCGTCGGCGCGGCCAGGAACACCGCCTCCGCGTTGCGGGCCGCGAAGGCCTTGCCCGCGCCCGAGGCGCCCGCCTGGTAGAGCAGCGGCGTGCGCTGCGGCGACGGTGACGGGAGATGCGGGCCCTCGACGCGGTAGCGCTCGCCCACGTGGTTGATCCGGTGGATCTTGGACGCGTCCGCGTAGACGCCGCCGTCGCGGTCCTTCACCAGGGCTCCGTCGTCCCAGGAGCCCTCCCACAGCTTGTACGTCACATCGACGTATTCCTCCGCCCAGCGGTAGCGCTCATCGTGCTCGACGAGGCCGGGCAGGCCGAAGTTGCGCGCCGCGCTCTCTTGCGCGCTCGTCACGATGTTCCAGGCGATCCGGCCGCGGCTGATGTGGTCGAGCGTCGACACCTTGCGGGCGAACGAGAAGGGGTGTTCCTGCAGGACACTGCTGGTGAAGGCGAACCCGAGGTCACGGGTGTTCACGGCGAGCGCCGACAGCAGTACGGCCGGGTCGTTGCTGGGGATCTGCAGCCCCTGCCGGGCGTTGGGCGTGTAGTCCCCGTCGGCCGGCCCGTAGACGCCGACCACGTCGGCGAAGAACATCGCGTCGAACAGGCCCGCCTCGAGCCGCTTGGCGAGATCGATCCACACGTCCACGTCTTCGAAGTCCGTCTGCCGGGAGTCGGGGTGGCGCCACTGGCCGTGGTTGATGTGGGACGCCGTGTTCATGACGAAGGCGTTGAAGTGGAGGGCGGGCATGGGGTCCTTTCGCGGTGGTGCGGAGGCGGGCGGGGGCGGGCGGGGGCGTCAGCGGACGAGGCGCGGCGCGGCGTCGAGCAGCGCCCGGGTGTAGGGGTCGGCGGGCGACCGGAAGAGCTGTTCCGCCGGTCCGGTCTCGACGATGCGGCCCTGCGACATGACGGCGACCTCGTCGCTCACGTGCTGGATGACGCCGAGGTCGTGGGAGATGAAGAGGTAGCTCAGGCCGAGCTCGCGCTGCAGGTCGTCGAGGAGGTCGAGCACCTGAGCCTGCACCGAGACGTCGAGGGCGGAGACCGGCTCGTCGCACACGATGATCTCGGGCTTCGGGGCGAGCGCCCGCGCGATGGCGACGCGCTGGCGCTGGCCTCCGGAGAGGTGCAGCGGGCGACGTCTGGCGGCTGTCGCCGGGAGTCCGACCTCGTCGAGCAGCCGCGCGATCTCGGCGCGGGCAGGGCCGGGTGCGGAGCCGAGGGCGTCGGCGAGGATGTCCTCCACGGTGAGCCGCGGATCGAAGGAGCCGAGCGGATCCTGGTACACGGCGCCGATGCGGTGGCGCTGGCGGCGTCGCTCTCGCTCGGGGAGGGCGGTCCACGGTGCGCCGAACAGGGCCACGTCACCGGTCTCCGGCTCGGTGATCCCGAGGGCGACCCGAGCGGCGGTGGTCTTGCCGGAGCCCGACTCCCCCACCAGGCCGAGGGTGCGGCCGCGCCGCAGCTCGAACGAGACCCGGTCGAGCACGAGCCGCGGGCTCCCGTCCGGGTTGCGGTAGTGCTTCACCAGGTCGCGGGCCTCCAGCACGACCTGATCGGACGGGAGGACGACGGACGCGACGGGTGCCGCCGGGGCCGGTGGACCGACGGTCGCGGCGGGCGTCGTCGTCGCCTCGGCTAGCCGGGTGCCACGCGGCCGGTCCGCGGGCACCGCCGCGATCAGACGGCGGGTGTACTCGTCGCGCGCGTCGAACAGCACCTGCTCGGCCGGTCCGTGCTCCACGATCGCGCCGCCGTTCATGACCGAGATCTCGTCGGCGACGCGGCTGACCACCGCGAGGTCGTGGCTGATGAGGAGGATGGCCGTGCCCTGCTCCTTCAGCTCCTCCAGCAGCGCCAGGATCTGCTCCTGCACGGTGGCATCCAGCGCGGTCGTCGGCTCGTCCGCGATCAGGAGGGGCGGGCGGAGGGCGATCGCCGACGCGATGAGGGCGCGCTGGCGCAGACCCCCCGACAGTTCGCCCGACCGCTGGCGCGACCTCTGCTCCGGCTCGGGCACGCCGGCCGCGGCCAGCAGTTCCAGGACGCGTTCGCGGCGCTTCGCCGGAGCCAGCCGCGTGTGGATGCGGAGGGCGTCGTCGATCTCACGGCCGACGGGGCGCAGCGGGTCGAGCGAGACGAGGGCGTCCTGGAGGACGTAGCCGACCTCCTTGCCCCGCACCCGCCGCAGCGCGCGATCGCTGAGGCGGAGGATGTCGCGCCCGCCCACGTGGAGCCGCTCGGCGTCCACTCGTGCGCTCGGGCCGTTCAGCCCGACGACGCTCCGGGCGGTCACCGACTTGCCGGAGCCGGACTCCCCGACGAGCGCCAGACACCGGCCGGCCTCCAGGCGCAGGTCGACGCCACGCACCACCGGTGTCACAGTTCGGTCGGCCCGGAAGCCCACCGTCAGGCCGCGGATGTCGAGGACGGGTTCGCTCACGGTCGGGCCTCTCTGATGCGCTTCTGGAGGGCGTGCCCGAGGACCGTCGCGGAGGCGGCGCTGAGCACGATGGCGATGCCGGGGAAGACGGTGAGCCACCACGCGTTGCCGATGTAGGTGCGCCCGGCGGCGAGCATCGCACCCCACTCGGCCGCGGGCGGCACGGAGCCCAGCCCGAGGAAGCTGAGCGACGACGCCCAGACGATCGCCTGCCCGATGCCGAGGGTCGCGAGCACGAACACCGAGGTGAGCACGTTCGGCAGGATCGTCCGGCGCAGGATGGTCGCCGGCGAGCGGCCGAGCACCCGCGAGGCCTCGACGTAGCCGGAGCGCCGCACGGACAGCACCTGGGTGCGGATGATGCGCGCGTAACCCGGCGCCGTCGCCAGCCCCACTGCGATGGTGGAGGTGACCACACCCGCCCCGAAGACGGCGATGAAGACCAGCGCCAGCAGCAGGCCGGGGAAGGCGAACATGATCTCCAGGAAGCGGTTCACCGTGAAGTCGGCGGCCCGGCCGCCCAGCGCGGCGAGACCGCCGAGCGCGATTGCGAGGACCATCCCGATGACGGTCGCGCTGAAGCCGATGAGCAGGGAGGGGCGGGCGCCGTAGATCACGCGGGTGTAGACGTCGCGCCCGGACTCGTCGGTGCCGAAGACGTGTGCGGCGGACGGCGCCTGGAAGGCGTCGGCGGGGGCGATGGCGAGCGGGTCGGCGTGGGTGAAGAGCTGCGGCACGATGACGGCCAGGAGCAGTACGAGCAGGATGAGCCCCGCCACCGTCTCGCCGGCGCGCGGCAGGCGGAGGCGGCGGGAGGCGGGGGCGCGCGACGGGCGTGCGAGAGCGGCCGACGGACGCTCGGCCTCGAGATCGATGGTCATGGGCACTCCTGAGGATGCGGCGGCGCCGAGAGGTGGGTCGGCGACGCCGTGCGGGACGGCGACGGGCGGGTCGTCACTGTTGCGGCTGCCGAAGGCGCGGGTCGGCGACGCGCTCGGCGAGATCCCCGACCAGAGTGACGATGATGTAGACGAGGGCGACGACGAGCACGATCCCCATGACGAGCGGGATGTCGCGCACGAGCACCGCGCTCAGCAGCGACCGCCCGAGGCCGGGGCGCGAGAAGACCGTCTCGACCACCACGGCGCCGCTGATCAGCGAGCCGAACGCCCAGCCGGAGAGCGCGATGCCGGGGAGGGCGGAGTGGCGGAGCGCGTGCCGGAGGCGCACGCCGGTCTCGCTCTCGCCGCGCGCCCGCGCCGACGTGACGAAGGGCGCCTCCAGGGCGGCGAGCATCGACTCGCGCATGCTCTGCCCGAGGAACCCGGCGAGCGGGAGAGCCAGGGTGATGACCGGCAGGATGAGCCCGACCGGTCCGGGCACGCTCGTCGCGGGCAGCCAGCCGAGGGTGGCGCTGAAGACGATTATGAGCATCGTCCCGAGCCAGAAGTGCGGGACGGCGGCCGCCGTGACCTCGAGCACGGTCGCGACGCCCGCGGCGATCCTGCCACCGCGCGTGGCCCAGAGGGCGAGTCCGATCGCGAGCAGCCACGCCACGGCGAGCGACGCTGCGGCGAGGATCAGCGTGTTGCCCAGCTGCTCGCCGATCAGGGTCGTGACCTTGGTGCGCAGAGCGTAGGAAGTGCCCAGGTCGCCCGTCGCCAACCGGCCGAGCTCGGAGAGGTACTGGTCCCACAGCGGCCGATCGAAGCCGTACTCCGCGCGGACCTGGGCCAGCGCCTGCGCGGTCGCGCGCGACCCGGGGCCGCCCAGCACGGCCTCCGCCGGGTCACCCGGGATCAGCCGGATGCCGAAGAATGTCACCGTCGCCACCGCCCAGAGCACGAAGACGGCGCCGAGGGCACGGCCGGCGGCCCACCGAGCGACGCCGAAGCGTCGTCCGGTGGGCGCACCGGTCACCGTGGCGACAGCGGTCACTTGTCGAGCCAGGCGTCGTAGAACGACGGCAGGGTCAGCGACGGGAGGAAGCGGAGCCCCTTCACGTCGGCGCGGTAGCCGAGTCGCGTCTGCTGGTCGTAGATCGGCAGGGTCACGTTCAGCGCGGCGATGGCGTCCTGCGCCTTCTTGTAGAGAGCGGCCCGCTCGGCGTCGTCCGTGGTCCCCTCCGCCTGCGTCAGGTACCCGTCGATCTCGGGGCCGAGGTCGCCCGCGTTGTTCGAGTGGTAGCCGTTCACCGTGGTCGACGTGGCGTTCTTCGACCAGTAGATGATGCGCAGCACGTCGGCCGAGTTCTTCGTGTAGTAGATCGGGATGGCGTCGTAGTTCCACGCGTAGTTCTCGCTCCACCAGCCGGCCGAGTCCTGCGGGTTGAGCTGCACGTCGAAGCCCACCTTCTTGGCGGTGGCCTGGAACTGCTCGTACACGGCCTGCGAGAGCGGCACGAAGACGGTCGTCGGGATCACGACGGTGAGGCGCTTGCCGTCCTTGACGCGGTAGCCGTCGCCGTCCTTCTCCTTCCAGCCGGCGGCGTCGAGCAGCTTGCCCGCGTCCTTCGGGTCGTAGGTCGTCTTCACGTCGGAGACGCCATAGCGTGTGGCCGTGCTGAGGAGGGAGGTCGAGCGCTCGACGGTGCCGAGGTAGACGCTCTTGAGCGCGCTGTCGACGTCGACCGACTCGAAGAACGCCTTGCGGACGTTCGCGTCGTCGAACGGGGCACGCGTCGTGTTCAGCGTGAGCTGGACGGGCGCGCCGGGGCGCGAGCCGATGAGCACGGCGAGCGCCGGGTCGCCCTTGGCGGCGACCGCGTTCTCGGGCTGGAGGGTGTCGATCACGTCGGCGTCCCCGCTCTGCAGCGCAGCGAACCGGGCCGAGGCGTCGGGCACGAACTTCCAGACGATCTTGTCGAGGTATGCGGCGCCGGTGTGCTTCGCGCCGGGCGCGGGCGTGCTGTACTCCGGGTTCTTGACCAGGGTCACGTTGTCCTGCTTGGTCCAGCTCTCGACCTTGAACGGGCCGGTGCCGACCGGGCTCAGGCAGTTCTCCTCCAGGGAGCGCTTGATCGCCGTCGGCGACTCGATCGGCAGCCAGATCTGCGAGAGCGACTCGAGGAGTGCGCTGTCCGGGGTGCTGAGGTTGATGCGCGCGGTGGTGTCGTCGACGATGTCGACGCCCTTCACCGCGTAGAGCGCCAGACGACCGGTCGTCGACTGGGTGGACCCGTCCACCACGCGCTCGATGTTGGCCTTGACCGCCTCGGAGGTGAGCGGAGTGCCGTCCGAGAACTTCACGCCGTCCTTGACCGTGACGTCGACGCTGAGGCCGTCGTCGGCGACCTTCCAGCTCTTGGCCAGCCAGGGCTCGATCTTGCCGTCCGCATCCTGGTAGAAGAGGGTCTCGAGGTACTGCGAGGCGAGCAGCGCCTGCGGCACGTTGCCGCGGTTGGCGGAGTCGAGGCACGGCGGCTCGTCGTCTCCGGTGGCGTAGACGAGCGTCCCGCCCGTCTTCGCGGTCGCTGCGGTGCTGTCCGCCGCGCTCCCGCTGGTGGCGCAGCCGCTCAGGACGGCAGCTCCTCCGACGAGGGCGATCGCAGTGATCAGGGTCTTCGTGATGCGCAAGGGGTGCCTTCCTCTGGCAGAACCGGGGGTGGGAGGGTGCAACCACCGATTCTGTGAGGAATCGCAAACGCAACGCGCTTTGCATTACGAACGTTTTCGGAGATGTCGCCGGATGTCGGGCGGATGCGCGCCGCGCTCGGGGAGGGCACTAAGCTCCGGGGCGCTTTCCGGATGGACGAAGCTGGTTGCGAAGTCGCGGACGCCAGCTTCACTGACCAGCCAAGCGATACCGTTCTTCAAGCCCAAGGACTCGATCGTCGCCATGCTGTCGGCCCCGGGAACGACGAAACGGCAGCCTGTCTCAGACTGCCGTTCCCGTGTTTTCACTTGTCTGTAGCGAGGGCAGGACTCGAACCACGATTATGAGCCGTGTGCTCGTATGACATGGTTCCGAGCGCTGCCGACAACACGAAATTCCGCATGAGATCAACGATCTTGACTGACTCAGTGGCCTACCAATCACATGGACGCGGACTCAAGTGTGTCCAAAATGTGTCCACGCACCGGACTTGATCGAAGTGGATCGGTATCCAGGACTAGACCATCGTTGACGGCGCGAAACCCAGGTGGAATGGGTGGCGATGCGCGACGTGATCCACGCACGCACCGTATTCTCATTCAGTTCTATGCGAGCTCGCAACCTGCACGACAACACCGAATCAGCCCGCCGCACCGGGCTCCCGGCCTCGCATCACAACGATCAGCACCGACCCCACCGGCATCGGCAAGGATCACCCATCACTCGGCTATCGCCGAACCTGCGCGCGGACAAACGAGTCGAACCACGTCGGCCGATTACTGCAGGCTGACGGCTAAGTGAAGATCGAGAGAATCTGCAAACGACCGACTGCCACGGCATGGTCAGATCGGAAACCGCAAATGGCCCTCGGCTTCTCGGGCATGGATCCAAAAGCTCGCCCTGTTGATCGCCAACCTCAATCGCGGCGCCAGGCGTCACCCAGGGTGCTGCGGCGGGCGATGAGACGCGGCGGCAGCGTCACTGTCTGCTTTTTGGCGGGAGCCGTTCCCCAGATCTCGCGCAGAAGGAGCTCGGCCGCCGCGCTCCCCATCTCCTCACCCGGCTGGCTGATGGTCGACAGGGGGACGCGGCTCTCAGCGGCGAAGTGGTTGTTGTCGTAGCCGATCACGGCGATCTCACCGGGCACATCGTATACGTCCGCCTGCTCGAACACCTGCATGATCCCGATCGCGATCAGGTCGGAGGCCGCGACGATCGCATCGGGCGCGTTCTGTGAGGCCAGGAGCTCGCGCCCGGCCTGCCTGCCGCTGATGATGTTGACGCCGACGGTCTCGACGTGCAGGAGGCTCGCACTCTCGACTTCGGCCACAGCCTGTCGGGCGCCGGCGTAGCGCTGCTCGACGGCTCGCAGCATCAACGGGCCGCCGACGAAGGTCAGCCTCCGGTGCCCGAGGTCGAGAAGATGGCGGGCAGCCAGATAGCCGCCGCGCTGCTCATCGGTGACGACGCCGGAGTACGCGAGCCTGCGCGACTCGTAGTTGGCGAGGACGAGTGGTGTCGTAGTCGTCAGGGTCGCCGCCGACTGCTCGATGATCGCGGAGTCCAGCGGAGCCAGGATGATGCCGGCGACCCTGGCCTGCTCGAAGGTCCGCAGACTACTCATCTGACGATCGACATCGATCGCGTACGTTGCCGGCGATCCCAGCTTCGTCGCCTCGACCGACCGCGTCGACGGCGCGATCGCCGCACTGCACGATCACGGTCTGGAACTCGTCGGGGGCGGACCGCTCTACGGCACCTGGTCGGAGGAGTGGGGCCGCAACGCACTCACCGCCCTGTTGGCGTCCGAGCCGGAACTCGACGGCGTGCTCTGCGGCAATGACATGGTCGCTCGCGGCGTTGTGGACGCCCTCCGGGAGTCCGGACGCGATGTCCCCCGCGATGTCTCGGTCATCGGACACGACAACTGGGTGATGATCGCCAGCCAGGTCCGCCCGCAGCTGTCGACGATCGATATGAACCTCGAAGAGCTGGGCCGCCTCGCCGCCCAACTGCTCTTCGCCGCGATCGACGGCGACGTGCGGCCGGGGCAGCACTCCGTCCCGACGCGCTTCATCCAGAGAGGCTCCTCCGCGCCGAAGATCTGGTGAGGCGGCCGGGCAGCAGCTCAGCGCCCAGCCCGGCGGGCCCGGAAGGCGATGGTGTTCACGCGGTTGCCGCACCGGACGCTGCAGAACCGCTTCGAGCCGTTGCGCGACACGTCCAGGAGCAGTCCGGAACAGTCCTCGGCCGCGCACACGCGGAGCCGGCCGCACTCGTCGGAGCGGATCACATCCACGAGAGCGAGCGCGATCTCGACGCGGATGCGCTCCGCCAGCGGCGCATCGAGCTCCGTCCCGTGCAGGTGCCAATCGAGTCCGTCGTGCCGCATTAGATACGGGAGCGCGCGGGCGTCGGCGAGCATCCCGTTCACCTCGAGCGCCGCACTGTCGCGTTCGAGCGACCAGGCGCGGCGGATACGCTCGCGCGTCTCATGGACCTGCGCCACTTCGTCCGCATCTCCGTCCACCCGCCCCGAGTACAGGTTCGCGTGCAGCAGCGCGGTCAGCTGGGCGGGGGTAGCGAGCTCGTCCTTACCGCTGCGAGAGGCCCCGGGGACCGTGTTGCACAGGAGGACGGCGAATTCGAGAGCACCGACAGCGTCAGGGGCAAAAAGCAAGTTGACTCCTTACG
The DNA here is from genome assembly GCA_023390155.1 of Actinomycetes bacterium. Lineage (GTDB taxonomy): Bacteria > Actinomycetota > Actinomycetes > Actinomycetales > Microbacteriaceae > Leifsonia. The sequence goes on from JAEWDJ010000397.1 coordinate 14,597, forward strand.
TCAAGGTCGATTACCGTCAGGATCGTACCTCAATTGACCACTTACAAACGCTCCAGGACGGGTTCGATCGATGCGCAACGGGATAACCAGCGGGCTCCTCCTCGCCGGGCTCGCGGCGGCGACCTTCGGGATGTCCGGCGCGATCGTGAAGCCTCTCCTGGAAAGTGGCTGGTCGCCCGTGGCGGCCGTCTCCGCCCGCGCGATGGTCGGCGGTGTCCTCCTCCTCCCTTCCGCCCTCCTGGCACTGCGCGGTCGGTGGAGCGTCGTGTGGGAGGCCCGCTGGCGGCTGCTCGGCATGGCGCTGGTCGGAGTGGCGGGAACCCAGGTGCTGTACTTCGCCGCCATCCAGCGGATCCCGGTGAGCGTCGGCATCCTCGTGGAGTACCTGGCTCCTGTGCTGCTCGTGCTCGTGCAGTGGGCGACGACCCGACGCGCGCCGGCCGCTGTTGTGCTGGTGGGGTCGGCTCTCGCCGTGAGCGGGCTCACCCTCGTCGTGGCGCCGGGTGCCTCCGAGCATTTCGACACCGTCGGGCTGCTCCTCGCATTGATCGCCATGACAGGATGCGCGGGCTACTACGTCATCGCCGCGCGGCCGAGCCGGGGGCTGCCGGCGATGGCGCTCGCTTCGGGCGGCCTCCTGATCGGCGGCCTGACGCTCGGCGCGATTGGCGCGAGCGGGCTGCTGCCGTTCGCCGTGAGCGTCGCTGACGTCTCGCTGTTCGGCGGCACGGCGCCCTGGTGGCTGCCCCTGCTCCTGCTCGGACTGTTCGCGACGGCGATCGGCTACGCCAGCAGCCTGGCCGCCACGGCACTGCTCGGCTCTCGCCTGGCATCGTTCGTCGGGCTGCTGGAAGTCGTCGCCGCGTCGCTCTACGCCTGGCTCCTGCTCGGTGAGCAGCTGGGCGTCGTGCAGGTGCTGGGTGGCCTACTTATCCTCGGCGGCATCGTGCTGGTCCGGGCGGACGCACCCGCGGGCGATTCCGCCCTAACGCCCTCCCGAGCCTCCGAACACCGAGGCGAGTCTCTGGATCTTGCGAGCGGTCGCCAGGCGGGGCAGATCGCTGCCGTCCCGGGCGACGGAACCGCGCGCCTCGAAGGCTGAGAGGAAGGCCTCCGCCCAGTCGACCTCGTCGGCCGACGGGCTGAACGCCGCGTTCGCCACGGCGACGTCGTCGGGAGCGAGGCAGAGCTTGCCGGTCATCCCCAGCCGTGCAGACGTCCGCGCCCTGAGTGACGACTCCTGGGGCTCGAGGCCGAGGGTCGGGCCGTCGATCGGGCCGGGCAGGTCGCCGACACGGCTCGCCGTGACCAGTCGCGACCGCGGGTAGGACATGGCGAGGTCGTCATCGCTCGTGCCGGTGTCCCGGCGGTAGTCGCCGCTGCCGAAGGCGAGCCGCGCCACGCCCTTCGCCCGCGCGAGCTCGGGCGCCGCCTCGATGCCGACGGCCGACTCGACGAGGGCGATGAGCGGGATGTCGCCGCCCAGAAGTCGGAAGACCTCCTCGAGAGCGTCGACGGACTCGGCCTTGGGGACCATCACTCCGGCGAGCTCCGGGACGCTGCGCAGACGCTCGATGTCGTTGCGCCAGAACGGGCCGGTCGTCACGTTGACGCGCACCCAGCATCGGTGCCCGCCTCGCATCCACTCCGCGGCGTCCTCGCGCGCCGCCGCCTTGGCCGTCGGGGCGACCGAATCCTCCAGGTCGAGAATGACGAGGTCGGCGGTCAGGGCGGTGTCGGCCACGGGCGTGCCCAGCCGTTCGGCCGAGAGCAGGAAACAGGACCGCGCGAGCGCGGCCGGGATGGCGGGACGGTGGGCGGGTGCGATGGGCACGCGGGTTCCTTTCACTCGTCGTACGGATGGCCGGAGGCGCCGGTCAGCCGGGCGGCGGAGAGCACCTGGCGCACCGTCGACTCCGGCAGCAGCTGCGCAGCGATCACCAGGTCGGCGATGGGGGCGTCGGTGGCCAGGGCGGCGGTGGCCAGGGAGGCCGCGGCCGCGTAGCCGATATACGGCGTCAACGCGGTAGCCACACCGACGCTCGACTCCGCCATGGCGGTCAGATGCGCGGTGTTCGCCCGGATGCCGTCGATGCAGTTGAGTCGCAGGGTCCGGCAGGCGTTGGTCAGCCAGCCGAGCGACTGCAGGATGCTGTGCGCCATGATCGGCTCGAAGGCGTTGAGCTGCAGCTGCCCTGCCTCGGCGGCCGCGGTCACGGTGGCGTCCGCTCCGATGACGCTGAACGCGACCTGGTTGACCACCTCGGGGATCACCGGGTTCACCTTGCCAGGCATGATCGACGAGCCGGCCTGGCGCGCGGGGAGGAAGAGCTCTCGCAGCCCCGCCTGCGGGCCGGAGGCCAGCAGTCGCAGGTCGTTGCAGATCTTGGAGAGCTTGACGGCGGCGCGCTTCAGCGTGCCTGACAGGGTCATGTAGACACCGGCGTCGGAGGTGGCCTCGATGAGGTCGGGAGCGAGCTGCACCGGCAGGCCGGTGATCTCGGCGAGGTGGGAGCGGACCCGGGCGCCGTAGCCGTCGGGAGCGGCGATGCCGGTGCCGATCGCCGTGGCGCCGAGATTGACCTCCAGCAGCCAGGAGACGCACTCCTCGAGTCGCTGCTCGTCCTCGCCGAGGGTGTGCGCGAAACCGGAGAACTCCTGGCCGAGCGTCATCGGGACCGCGTCCTGCAGCTGAGTGCGGCCGACCTTGAGCACCTCCCTGAACTCGTGCCCCTTCCGCCGAAGGCTCGCCGCCAGGAGGCGATGCTCCTCGATCAGCGAGCGCACCCCGGCCACCATCGCCAGCCGGATGGCCGTGGGGTAGACGTCGTTGGTGGACTGGCTGCGGTTGACGTGGTCGATCGGGTGCACGCCGGCGTAGTCGCCGAACGGTCGTCCCAGCCGTTCCAGCGCGGCGTTGGCGATGACCTCATTGGCGTTCATGTTGGTGCTGGTGCCGGCTCCGCCCTGCACCGCATCGACGACGAACTGCGCGTCGAGCTCCCCCGAGCGGACGCGATCGCAGGCCGCGTCGATCTCGGCCGCGATCGCATCGTCGAGGGAGCCCAGGTCGCGATTGGCCCGAGCGGAGGCCTGCTTCACGTCCGCCAGCGCCGCGACGAGCACTCGGTGGTCCCCGATCGTCGCGGTGCTGATCGGGAAGTTCGACAGCGCCCTGGCCGTGTGGATGCCCCAGTACACGTCGGAGGGGAGGTCGAGGGCGCCGAGGGAGTCGTGCTCGCGCCGGGTCGTCCCTGCCGCGGCGGTCACCGTTCTGCCGCCTCGTCGAGCACGGCCCGGAGGCCGGCCACGTCATGCGCGAAGCGGCCGAGGAAGATGCCGTCGACGGCGTCGCCCAGGCGCGAGAGCATCCCGGGTCCGGCGCTGCCGCCGTAGATAACGGCGTCGTGCTCTTCGCGGCGCGCGGAACGCAGCGCTGCGCACACCGCGGCGATGTGGTCGTCAGGAGCGGGCTTGGCCCTGCCGATCGCCCACACCGGCTCGTAGGCGACCAGGACACGGCCGGGAGGGGCTCCGTCGAGGGCCGAGCGCACTTGCCGCACGGCGACGTCGACGGCCCCGGGCGAGTCGACGGTCTCGCCCACGCAGAGCACCGGCGTGAGTCCGTGCCTGAGCGCGACGGCCATCTTCGCGGCGACCACCTCGTCGGTGTCCCCGTAGAGCCGGCGCCTCTCGGCGTGGCCGATCTCGACGTAGCCAACGCCGGCCTCGGCGAGCTCGGCGGCGGAGACCTCCCCCGTGAAGGGGCCGGGCTCCTCTGCGGAGACGTCCTGCGCCGCCGCGCCGCTCGGGAACGCGGCGAGCGCGTCCGCGATCGCGAGATATCCGGGGGCCACGAAGAACTCGACCGAATCGGGGACGACCGCCGCCGCCGACTGCAGCCACGCACGGGCGCGGCCCAGCGAGAAGTACATCTTCAAGCTGACGCCGACGACGGGACGGCCCATCAACAGTTCCCGGTCGTCTCGTACCGCCCGATGGCCGCGACCTTGTCTGCGCTGGCGGTCGACGGGTCGAACGCGAGGGCGAGCCACTCCGAGACGAGCTTGCGTGCCAGCTCGATGCCGATCACGCGCTGGCCCATGCAGAGCACTTGGGCGTCGTTGCTGAGCACAGCGCGCTCGACGGAGTAGCTGTCGTGCGCCGTGACCGCCCGGATCCCGGTCACCTTGTTGGCCGAGATGGCCACGCCGAGCCCCGTGCCGCAGATCAGCAAGGCTCGATCCGCCTCGCCTCGGGCGACGAGCTCGGCGGCCTCGACGGCCACCTTCGGGTAGACCGTGTGGCCGTCGGCGGCCACACCGACATCGACCACAGACGCGACGAGATCGTGGCCTTCGAGGTCGCGCTTCAGGATCTCCTTGTAGTCGAATCCGGCGTCGTCGCTTCCGACGACGATCCGCCAACGGGCACCTGCATCCATCACTGACTCTCCTCTTGCAGCAGCGCGCCGATCTCGGTGACGATCAGCGCGAACGAGTACGCTCCGGGGTCCGGCGTCCCCAGACTCTTGTCGCCGTGCGAACGCGAGCGTCCGAGGCGGGCGACCAGGTCGGCGGTGGCCGCGGCGGCGCGGGAGGCGGCAGCTGCGGCCTCCGTCCACGCCACCGGAAGGCCGTCTGCGGCACGGGCGGAGAGGACCTCGGCGAACGGCACGAGTGCGTCGACCATGGTCTTGTCCCCGGGGTTCGCACCGCCGGTCGCACGGATGCTCTGCACTCCGGCCTCGATCCCGGCGGCGACGCGCCCGGCGTCCGGGGCCTCCTGGTCGCCGAGGGCGTCGCCGAGGGAGCGCAGCAGGATGCCCCACAGCACCCCGGACGTGCCACCG
>JAEWDJ010000404.1 GCA_023390155.1 Actinomycetes bacterium
TCTCCCTTGAGTGACGGGTGACGATGCGTTCGGGTGCTGCTTCATCGTTAAAGCATGATGCTAGATGATGTCACGCGAACGTGCAACCACGTCCCGCCGGCTGCGCTTCACGTGGCGGTATCGATCCGCATCTCTCCGAGCAGCTCGTGCTCGGCCCGCCTCCGCTCAGGCCTCATAGGCCACATGTCCGCCCACGACGGTTCGGAGAACTCGGCAGGGGAGCTCCATCCCACCGAAAGGACTGTTCTTCGAGCGGCTCAGATGCGTCGCCGGTTCTACCAGCAGAGGCGAGCGCTCTTCGACCAGGACGAAGTCGGCGACGTCTCCGACACGGGGAAGATGCCCCGCCGCCCCACCGAGCCGACCTATCTGTGCCGGGCGCGCCGCCATGAGACGGGCGAGCAGCTGCCAGTCCAGTGCACCCTCCTCCAGCAGCACGCGAACGACCACGCCGAGGGCCGTCTCCAGACCGGTCATTCCGAATGGTGCCTCGATCCAGGGCCGCTGCTTGCTGTTCTGCGTGTGCGGCGCGTGGTCGGTGGCGATCGCGTCGATGGTTCCGTCGAGGAGGGCTCTCCGGAGGGATCGCACATCGTCGGGCCCGCGCAGAGGCGGGTTGACCTTGTTCACCGGATCGGCGGATTCGGCCGAGGCATCGGTGAGGAGGAGGTGGTGCGGGGTGACCTCGGCGGTGACCGGCCATCCGTGGCTCTTCGCCCAGCGGATCACCTCCACCGATGCGGCCGTCGAGACGTGGCACACGTGCAGCGAGCCCCCGGTCTCGGCGGCCAGCACGGCATCCCTGGCGACGATCGCGGCCTCGGCGCTGGCAGGCCAGGGCGGAAGCCCGGTCGCCCGCGCCACCCGGCCGGCATTGACCTGGCCGTCTCGGGCCAGGTCCGCGAGCTGCGCGTGCTGCGCGATGACCGTGCCGGTCCGATGGGCGCGATACAGGGCCTCCCGCATGAGATCCGCGCGGTCGACGCACCGTCCGTCGTCCGAGAACACGGTCACGCCGGCGCTCGCGAGCGCCTCCATCGGGGTGAGTTCGTCACCCTCCAGGCCCACCGTGATCGCGCCGACCGGATGGATGCGTGCGGCACCGTCCGCGGGGGAATGGGCACGCAACCACTCGACGCGTTCGACGCTGTCGGTCACCGGATCGGTGTTGGCCATGGCGAACACATCGGCGTATCCCCCCGCGGCAGCGGCAGCGGCACCCGTGATCAGGGTCTCCTGCGCTTCACCGCCCGGCTCCCGGAGGTGACTGTGGAGGTCGACGAGTCCGGGAAGCAACACGGGGCCCGCATCGGTCGGGTCCGCTGCGGGGCGCATGCAGGTCACGATGCCCTCGACGACCTCGAGATCGACCGGAGATGCGCCGCCCGGCCGCACATTCGACAGCCGGAGGGTGATCGCGCCGTTCATCGCACGGGATCCGACGCGGGCTCCCAGGAGAAGACCGGCCCGTCGTTGCAGATGAGGGGGCTCTCGGCGCCTTCGCTCCGCGCCCCGGTCGCGCAACCGTGGCAGTACCCCAGGCCGCACGCCATGTGCGCCTCGATCGACACCTGCACCCGGGCCGACCAGCGGGACGCGAGGCGTTCCGCCAGCCTGGTCAGTCGCTCCGAGCCGCACGTGACGATCACATCCGCCGGACGGTCGTCGTAGGCCGCGGTGAGGGTCTGGAAGAGCCCTTCCGGCGAACTCGTGCCGTCTTCATCCGTCACCTCGTAGACGGCGGAGGCGTTGTGGGTGCGGTAGAAGTCGCCGCCGACGACCGTGCGACGCGTCCGGGCGCTCGTGACGGCGATGACCTCCAACGGCTGCGGCCACTCGAACTCGCAGATCGTCGTCAAGGAGCACGTTCCGATACCGCGCCCGAGAAGCAGGACACGGCGCTCCGTCGGTTGGAAGGTGAACGGTTGCCCGAGCGGGCCGACGACGTACATCTGCTCTCCGGGCTCGAAGGACTGGAGCACACGGGTTCCGTCGCCGACCACGCCGAACAGGACGGTGACGAGACCCGACTCCACGCTTGTCGAGTACACAGCCATCGGGCGCGGCAATGCCGGCGTCCGCTCGCCCTTCCGGGCGGCGGTGAGCATGAGGAACTGACCCGGCATGGCCAGAGCGGCGATGTCAGGAGCGTCGAGAGTGAGCGACATGTAGCGCTCCGCTGCGGGAACATGCGCGACCACCCGGTACCAGCCGGAAACCGGCTTCGGGCGGTTGCGGCGCGGAACGGTGACGAGCCCCCAGGTCGGCGCGGCTTCTTCGCGGATGGTCATGCGTTCTCCTCCGGGCGCTTCGGGTAGGCGAGTCCGAACAGCGCCGCGGTGAGCAGATCCACGCCGACGGCAAGGTCCTCGAATGCGGTGTCCTCATCGGGAGAGTGGCTCACTCCACCGTTCAAGCTGGGGACGAAGATCATGCCGCCCGTGCACACCTGGTTCACCATCTGCGTGTCGTGGCTGGCCCCGCTCGGCATGATCCGATACGGCAGCCCCAGCTCCGTGGCCGTGGCGACCAGGTGGTTGCGCGTGGAGAGGGGAAGGACGGCCGGGGAGGCGTCCGCGAGCAGCCTCACTTCGATGCTCGTGCCGCGGGACGCGGAGATGCTCCGGGCGAGCTCGATGAGCTCCGCAGCGCTCTCCCGCTGCCGAGTGGAGTCGGTGTCGCGCACGTCGACGTGCAGGGTGCAGTGACCGGCGATGGTGGTGATCGATCCGGGCGCGACGTCGATCCGGCCGACCGTGATCCGCGTGCCGTGGTGCCGCGCATCGTTCGCCAGCTCCTCCGCGGCGAGGATGATGGCCGAACCGGTCGTGAGCGCGTCGGCGCGCAGTCTCATCGGGGTCCCCCCGGTGTGTGACGCGCGGCCGGCGACGTCGATCGTGAAGCGCGTGCTGCCGGAGATCACGTCGACGATTCCGACCGGTATCGCAGCGTCGGCGAGGACGCTGCCCTGCTCGATGTGGAGCTCGATGAAGGTGTCCCAGTCCGAGGCCTCCCACAGGGCCTCCTGGACCGCCTCCGGCGCGAGACCGACGGCCGTCATCGCCTCGCCGAGAGTGATGCCGTCCGCATCCACGAGCGAAGTCACGGCGTCGGCCTCCAGCAGTCCTGCGACGGCGCGGCTGCCGGTGCACGCCTGACCGAACCGCGCACCCTCCTCGCCCGCGAAGGCGACGAACCGAAGCGTGCGCAGGTTCGTTCCGCCGGCTTCGACCACGCTCCGAGCCGCCTCCAGTGCGGCGACGACCCCCGCGACGCCGTCGAACCGTCCTCCGTTGGGCACGCTGTCCAGGTGGGATCCGGTGCCGACAGCGCCCAGCTCCGGTCGCGAGCCGCGGAGTTCGGCGATGGTGTTGCCCGCCGCGTCGACCCGGACGGACAGACCCAGCGCTGTCATCTCATCCGCGAAGATCCGGTGCGCCTCCCGTTCGAGCCCGGTGTAGCCACGCCTGGTCACCCCCGGTTCGCCCGGACGCTCGTCGAGCGCGGCGAAACGATCCACCCACTCGGCGAGACGATCCGGCGTGGTCGTTCGTCTCACCCGATCGGTGATGAGGTCAGTCACAGTCGCCCCGAACGGCTTCTGCGGCGCTCAGGTCGATCACGTGCACGTCGTCGAGTTCGATCGACTCTCGCGGGCTGGTCACGGTGGCGACGACGATGGCGGTCGCTCCGCTCGTTCGGGCCAAGCGGGCGAGAGCGGTCACACCGGGGTACGCGTCGGGTTCGGACACGACGATCACGGCGGGGCCGCCGGACGAGAAGTCGCCGTCGAAGCCGATCAGCCCCTCGTCGACGAAAGCGCGTGCCAGCGGGGCCCGGAGCCTCGTGGCGATGACATGGCCGAGGACGACGTCGTCGAGGCGCTCCCAGACGACGACGACCCCGACGCCCGAAGCTCCGATCCGCTCACTCAGAGCGGCTGCGATCGCCTCCACGGCGACCGGATCGTGCGATGAGGTCGCCGCGGCTCCGCCGGGCAGCGATCGCGCGAGATCCAGGATGATCTGGTCGATGGTGATGGTCATGACGGGTGGACCTCCGTGTCGATGCGAAGCTCTGGCAGCCGGAAGAGCGGGTTGGATGTGGACAGGTCGTGCGGATCGAAGACGGACAGCCGGACACCGATCCGGACGTCGCGGTCGCGGACGGCCTGCAGGTGCGCCGACGTCGCTGCACCGGCCTGGAACTCGATCCAACAGGCCAGTTCGGAACCGTGGAGTTCGCCGTAGGCGGTCGTCTCGGACGCGATGATCGCGAACGGCACTCCGGTATGGAGCGACACGGCCGAGGCGAGCGCCATGTCGCTCCAGGACGCGACGATGCGATCGGTGCCGGCTGGGACGCTCTCGGCGATCAGCATCGCGACGCGACGAAGGAGCGAGGGCCGGGTCGCGACATCCCAGTAGTCGGGCACGCCACCGGGGGGTGCGAGCGCGCGAAGGTCATCGCGCAGCCCTTCGCGCACCGCCCGGGGATCGTGCGTCAGCACGGAGATGTCGCGGAGATCGGTGGTCATCGTGCGCTCCCGTCGTCTTAGTCCAGTTCCTCGCCGCGTCGCTCGGGGATCGCGAACATGGTGAAGAAGGCCAGGATGTAGATCGCCGGAAGCAGCGAGAGTGCGAGCGGGAACCCGCCGACGCCCGCGACCAGTGCGATCACGATCGGTGCGAATCCCGCGATGCCGCGGCCGACGTTGAAGATGAGGTTCTGGGCGGTCGCGCGGATGTCCGTGGGGTACTGCTCGGCCATCAGGGCCCCCAGGCACCCGAGCATCCCGTTCGCGAAGAAGCCCATGACGAAGCCGCCGATGAGGAGGGCGATGGGGTCGTTCAGCTGGCTGTAGACGAGAAGGGACACGATCGCGCCCATCTGAATGATCCAGAACGTCACGCGACGGCCGATCTTGTCGGCGAGGACGCCGAAGGTGAAGATGCCCAGCATCATCCCGATCACCGTCACGGCGGTCCAGACGGATGTCGATGCGAGATTCAGACCGAACTGCGTTTCCAGATACCGGGGAAGCCACGTCATGATGCCGAAGTAGCCGAAGTTCTGGACACTGGCGAGGACGGTCAGCGCGATCGTGATCCGCGTCGTGCGCGCGTCGCCGAAGAGCAGTCGGACCCGGGACCGGGGCCGGGTGCCCTGCGCGGCTGCGACGGCGGCCGTGTCCCGGCTCTCGAGGAACTTCGGCGACTCGTGGAGCCGTGAGCGGAAGATGAGCGCCACGAGCGCGGGCACCGCCCCGACGACGAAGAGCGCCCGCCAGCCGAACGCCGTGATCACCGGTGCCGAGATGAGCGCGGCCGCGAGAACCCCCACCTGGAACCCGATCGCCACCCAGCCTGTCGCGCGAGCGCGCCATCTCGCCGGCACGGCTTCGGCCGCCAGGGTCATCCCGATGCCGAACTCACCGCCGATGCCGGCACCGGCGAGGAACCGGTACGCCGCGAGGTCCCAGTACCCCACGGCGATGGCCGAGAGACCGGTGAAGACCCCGAAGACGATCACGGAGATCGTGAGCATGCGGACTCTGCCGAAGCGGTCGCTGAGCAGACCGAAGATCAGGCCGCCGGTGACGGCTCCGAGGAGCGTGACCGTCGTGAGGGCCGCGGCTTGCGGGTCGCTGAGCTGGAACGACGCGATGATGCCCGACAGCGCGAAGCTCAGGATGAGGAGGTCGAAACCGTCGAGGCCATAGCCGATGGCTGATGCGAACACCGCCTTCCGGGCGTAGTTCGCCTCGACCGGGTGGGAGGCCGCGGCTGTCGCCGTGGGCTCGAGGTCGGGAAGGGGCTGGGAGGCCGAGCTCATGCGGAAAGCACCTCCACCGTGCCGGTTTCGTCGAGCGTGCCGATCAGATCGGTGACGCGGTTCGCGCCGAGGCCGGGAAGAAGCGCAGCGAGGTCGTCGATGGCGTCGATCATCGCCCTGGGCCGTGTGAATGTCGCCGTCCCGATCTGGGTCGCCGTCGCTCCGGCGATGAGGAACTCCGCAACGTCTTCGGCGCTGGTGATACCGCCGCAGCCGATGACGGGGATGCTGACCGCCGCCGCCGCGTCGTGGACGAGTTTGAGCGCCATCGGCTTGACGGCGGGGCCGGTGTAGCCGCCTGCCCCGTTGCCGAGGACGCTCGCGCGGGACCGGAGATCGATCGCGAGGCCGGGGAAGCTGTTGGCGACGATGACCGCCGCCGCGCCCGCGTCTTCCGCCGCGCGGGCGACCGGGCCGATCTCGCTGACGCTCGGGGTGAGCTTCACGAACAGCGGGCGGTCGGTGCGCCTCCTGATGTTCTCGACCACCTCGAAGAGGAGTTCGGGTGAGGTGCCGATCGCGAGGCCACCGTGCTCGAGGTTCGGGCACGACACGTTGACCTCGAACGCGTCGAGCTCCTCCCCCGCGAGTGCTTCGGCTATGAGGTAGTACTCGTCGGTGAAGAGGCCGCCGATGCTGACGATGAGATTGGTGCCGGCCGACTGATAGGCCCGCAGCGGGCCGTCGATGAACGCACGGCTTCCCGGGCTCGGGATGCCGACGCTGTTGAGCATCCCGAAGCGGGTCTCGGTCAGCCGGTGCGCCGGGTTGCCTGCTCGGCGTTCGGCGAAGACGGTCTTCGTGACCACCGCCCCCAGCTCGGAGAGCGGGAGGAGATCGCCCAGTTCGGGTCCGAAGCATCCGGACGCGGGCATGACCGGGTTCTTGAACGTCACGCCCCCGACGGTGACGCTCAGATCGATGAACGACTCCGCACCGCGGGAGTCGGCGATCGCTTCCTGATCTGAAGCCGTTCTCACGTCACGAACTCCTCTCTCCGGCTGGTGGATAAGTGAAAACCATACGCGTTCGACGACCATCGGGATCGAGCGGATTTCCGCGGCGATTCGACCTCCGATCAGGCATTTCCGCGTGGCGGACCCATCCGCTCACCGCCGTCCGCCTGGCGGGAATCCGAGCGCGATCCGTTCCGTGAGACGGAATTCGCTGTTTCACAATGGCTCGTCTTTTTTGGTGCTCCCGTTCCATCCGAGGTCGAGCGACATCCGCTCGGCGGTCGAGAGGATGAGGCCGACGAATCCGTCACGAAGCTCGGGAGCCGCCGTCCGCTGCTCGGGAGCCGCGAGGGTGACGCTCGCGACGACGTCACCCGTCGACGCGCGCACGGGCGCCGACACGGCCCAGACG
>JAEWDJ010000437.1 GCA_023390155.1 Actinomycetes bacterium
GCCGTGGGGACTGCCGGCGCCGGGCCTCGCGGGCGGCTCAGTCGACCCGCGCTTCGTCGCCGACGACGACGCCGGGACCGGGGGCGGCGTGCCGTCCCCGCCGGCCGTCGCGGACATCCACATCGAGCAGCCGATCACCCTGGCGGACGGCTCCGAACGGACGTGTGTGATCGAGTTCTCCGTGCTGCCCGACGGCGCGACGCCGAACAATGGTGACGCGGTGCGCCAGGCGACGGTCGCGCTGACCTCCACCGATTGGACCGCTCTGCTCGCCGCACCGCCGAATCCCGCCGTCGTCCCCGTGCCGTCCCTCTCCGGTGACGGCCTCAGCGAGGAGCAGCTGCGGGCGAACGAGCTCGCCGCCCGCATCCCCGCGGCCCTGTTCGCCCTCGGTCTTCCCAGCGGGTGGACGCTGTACGGGCAGAACGAGTGCCACTGAGCCGCGGGGCTGCGGCCCGCTAGACCTGCGCCCCGAGCTTGAACCCCTTCTCCTCGTCGCCCTGGCGGGTGTACGAGAAGCCGTCGGCGCCGATGGTGACCTCCATCTCGGAGTCGTCGGTGCGGGCGGTCAGCGGCTGGGGGTTGCCGTCGAGGTCGAGCACGAGGGACGCCTCGGTGTACCAGGACGGGACGACCGGGTTGCCCCACCAGTCACGGCGCTGGTTGTCGTGGACGTCCCAGGTGACCACGGGGTTGTCCGGGTCGCCGGTGTAGTAGTCCTGCGTGTAGATCTCGACGCGGTGGCCGTCGGGGTCGCGCACGTAGAGGTAGAACGCGTTCGAGACGCCGTGGCGGCCGGGGCCGCGCTCGATGACGTCGCTCATGCGGAGGGCGCCGAGCTTGTCGCAGATGGCGATGATGTTGTGCTTCTCGTGCGTGGCGAACGCGACGTGGTGCATGCGCGGCCCGTCGCCGCCGGTCATGGCGGTGTCGTGCACGGTGGGCTTGCGGCGCATCCACGCGGCGTAGGTGGTGCCCTCCTCGTCCTGGATGTCCTCGGTCACGCGGAAGCCGAGGTCCTCCATGTAAGCCACGGCACGGGGGACGTCGGGGGTGACCTGGTTGAAGTGGTCCAGGCGGACGAGCGCGCCCGGGGTGTAGAGGTCGTACCGCCAGGCGAGGCGCTCGACGTGCTGCACGTCGTAGAAGAACTCGTAGGGGAAGCCGAGCGGGTCCTCCACGCGGACGCTGTCGCCGATGCCCTTCGTGAAGCCCTCCGCGCGACGCTCGACCCGGCAGCCGAGCTCGGTGTAGAACGCGACGGCGCGGTCGAGATCCTCCGGGGTGCGCACCCGGTACGAGAACGCGGCGACGGCGGCGACCGGGCCCGTGCGCAGCACGAGGTTGTGGTGGATGAACTCCTCGAAGCTGCGCAGGTAGACGGCGTTCTCGTCCTCCTCGGTCACGACCAGGTCGAGCACGTCGACGTAGAAGTCGCGGCTGGCCTGCAGGTCGGTGACGACCAGCTCCATGTAGGCGCAGCGGACGATGTCCGGCGGAGCGGCCTGCGGGGTGGGGATGCGGTTCGCGGGAGCGGGGATGGGGCTGCTCATGGGTGGGTCTTTCTCTCTTCGTCGAGGGTCGTTGGGTGCGGTCGAGGCCGCGGTCAGTGCGCGCCGAAGCGCGCGGTGTGGACCTCGCCCAGGGTGATGTGGACGGCCTGCTGGTCGGTGTAGAAGTCGATCGAGCGGTAGCCGCCCTCGTGGCCGAGGCCCGAGGCCTTCACGCCGCCGAACGGGGTGCGCAGGTCGCGGACGTTGTGGGAGTTGAGCCACACCATCCCGGCCTCCACGCTCTGCGCGAAGGTGTGGGCGCGCTCCAGGTCGTTGGTCCAGATGTAGGCGGCGAGGCCGTAGCGGACGCCGTTGGCGAGCTCCAGGGCCTCCTCGTCCGAATCGAACGGGGTGATCGCGACGACCGGGCCGAAGATCTCCTCCTGGAAGATGCGGGCGTCGGGCTTCACGTCCGCGAACACGGTCGGGGCGACGTAGTTGCCGTGGTCGAGGCCCTCGGGGCGGCCGCCGCCGGCGAGGAGGCGGCCCTCCTCCTTGCCGAGCTCGACGTAGCTCATCACCTTGTCGTAGTGCTCGGGGTGCACGAGCGCGCCGACCTCGGTCGCCGGGTCGTGCGGGTCGCCGACGACGATGTTCTTCGCCCGGGCCGCGTAGCGCTCGCAGAACTCGTCGTACACGGCGCGCTCGACCAGGATGCGGGAACCGGCGGTGCAGCGCTCGCCGTTCAGCGAGAAGACGCCGAACAGGGTGGAGTCGATGGCGGCGTCCAGGTCGGCGTCGGCGAAGACCACCGCGGGGGACTTGCCGCCCAGCTCCATCGAGAGCCCCTTCAGGAAGGGTGCCGCGTTGGCGAAGATCAGCTGACCGGTGCGGCTCTCGCCCGTGAAGGAGATGAGCGGGATGTCGGGATGCTTGACCAGCGCGTCGCCCGCCTCCTCGCCGAGGCCGTTGACCAGGTTGAACACGCCGTCCGGCAGCCCCGCGTCGCGGAAGATCCCGGCCCAGAGGCTCGCCGACAGCGGCGTGAACTCGGCCGGCTTCAGCACGACCGTGTTGCCGGTGGCGAGCGCGGGCGCGAGCTTCCAGCTCTCCAGCATGAACGGCGTGTTCCACGGCGTGATCAGGCCCGCGACGCCGATCGGCTTGCGGTTGACGTAATTGAGCTGGCTGCCGGGCACCTTGTATGCGTCGTCGCGCTGGGCGACGATCAGGTCGGCGAAGAAGCGGAAGTTCTCGGCCGCCCGCCGCGCCTGGCCGAGCGCCTGCGTGATCGGCAGGCCGGTGTCGAAGGTCTCGAGCTCGGCGAGCCGGGCGTCCTGCGCCTCGACCGCGTCGGCGATGCGGTTCAGCACGCGGGCCCGCTCGCGCGGCTTCATCCGCGGCCACGGGCCGTCGGTGAACGCCCGGCGCGCGGCGGCGACGGCGAGGTCGATGTCCTCCTTCTGCCCGGCGGCCGCGGTGACGTAGGTCTCGTTCGACACCGGGTCGAGGACGTCGAACGTCTTCCCCGAGACGCTGTCGACGAACGCGCCGTCGATGAAGTGCTGGATCTTCTGCGGGAGGTCGTCGGGGACGTGGTGCTGCGCCATGCGCGGGCTCGCTTTCTGTCGGGGAGGACGGTCGAGGTCAGTGGGTGTGCTTGTGCTCGCTCTGGTACGCCTGGAAGGCGTCGAGCGTGGCGAGCCGGTGCCGCCGGGCGGCGAGCTCGATCTCGAGCGGCTCTGCACCGCTCTCGATGAGGGAGAGGATGCGCTCGTGCTCGTCCACCGACTCCCGGGCGCGGCCGGGGACGAAGCCGAACGTCGAGTCGCGCAGCACCGTGAGCCGGTTCCAGCCGCGGTGCACCAGGTCGAGGATGTGCGGGTTGGGGCACTCCTCATACAGCACCGAGTGGAACCGCTGGTTCAGCTGCGTGAAGCGGTGGGGGACGAAGTGGTCGAGGCTGGCGATCATCTCGGCGTTGACCTCCCGCGCCCGGCGCAGGTGGTCGGCGGTCAGCAGGGGAGCGGAGAGCTGCGTCGCCGCGCCCTCGACGAGTGCGAGCGTCTGCATCGTGAACGCGTACTCGGTGTCCTGCAGCAGGGCGACCTGGGCGCCGACGTTCTTCTCGAACGTCACCAGCCCCTCCGCCTCCAGCCGCCGGATCGCCTCGCGCACCGGCACGACGCTGATCTCCAGCTCGCCGGCGATCTGGCCGAGCACGAGCCGATAGCCCGAGACGTACCGGCCGTCGTCGATGCGCGCCCGCACGAAGTCGTAGGCGAGCTGCGACTTGCTCGGCGCGGTCGTAGCGGGCCTCACCGCTGCGTCAGCCATGCGCGGTACCGTTCCTTCCACTCGGCGTTCATCGGGAACAGTCCGTCGACCGGATGACCGGCCGCCACCTGCTCGGCGATGTACTCCTCCTCGCGCTCCTGCTCGACCGCGTCGGCGACCACCTCGGCGACGAGCGCGGGCGGGATGACGATGAGGCCGTCCGCGTCGCCCACGATCACGTCGCCCGGCTGCACGGCCGCGCCGCCGCAGGCGACGGTGACGTCGGCCTCCCACGGCACGTGCTTGCGGCCGAGGACCGCGGGGTGCGGCCCGCCGTGATAGGTCGGGATGTCGAGCGCGGCGACCACGGCGAGGTCGCGCACCCCGCCGTCGGTCACGATGCCGGCGGCGCCGTTCACCTGCGCGCGCAGCGCCAGCACGTCGCCGACCGTCCCGCTGCCGCGCTCGCCGCGGGCCTCGATGACGAGCACCTCGCCGGCGCCCACGGCGTCGAACGCCCGCTTCTGCGCGTTGTAGCCGCCGCCGTGGCTCTGGAACAGGTCTTCGCGGTTCGGGATGTAGCGGAGCGTCTTGGCGGTGCCGACCAGGCGGGCGTCCGGCCGGGTGGAGGTGAGGCCGTCGATCGAGACGTTGTCCAGGCCGCGCTTGCGCAGCTGCGAGCTCAGGGTGGCGGTGGCGACGCTCGCGAGCGCGGCGCGGAGCTCGTCCGTGAGGACGAAGGCCGGCTCGGCGGGCGCCGGGGGAGTACCCCAGGCCTCTGCCCGCTGGTGGTCGTCGACCGCGGGCTTCGTGCCGAAGTCGCCGAACGGGATGCGCCCCTCCGTGATGCGGGTCACCAGGCGGCCGGTGGTCGGGGCGCCCGGCGCGGTCGGGGCGTCGACCTCCACCTCGACCGTGTCTCCCGGCTGCGTGACGGACGAGCCGGCGGGGGTCCCGGTGAGGATGACGTCTCCCGGCTCCAGGGTCATCAGCTGTGAGAGGTCGGCGACCAGGCGGCCGAACGGGAAGAGCAGGTCGTCGGTCGTGCCCTCCTGCACCAGCTCGCCGTTCAGCCAGGTGCGCACCCGCAGCGCGTCCGGGTCGACCGCGGTGGCGGGGATGACCTCCGGGCCGAGCGGGGTGAAGCCGTCGCCGCCCTTCGAGCGGACGTTGGAACCCTTGTCGGCGGCGCGCAGGTCGTAGAGGCCGAAGTCGTTGGCGGCGGTCACGCCGGAGACGGCGGCCCAGCCGTCCTCGGGGGAGACGCGGCGGGCGATGGTGCCGATGACGAGCGCGATCTCCCCCTCGAAGGCGAGCAGCTCGGTGCCGGCCGGCCGCTCCAGCTCGCCGCCCGACGCGGCGAGCGAGGACGACGGCTTGAAGAAGTAGGAGGGCTGGGCGGGGGTGCGCCCGCGCTGCGCGGCGCGCGACCGGTAGTTCAGGTGCACCGCGATGATCTTGCCGGGGCGGGCGGGCTGGGTCACGGGTGGGTCTCCTCGTCGTCGGGGATGCGGGGCCTGGCCGCGGGAGGCGACTCAGACCGTATTCGAGATTGTATACGATCCGTGGATCACGGGCAAGGGAGTCGGTGTGCGGCTGCCTCAGTAGGAGGCGGGCGCTGCGCCTCCCGTCGCGTCGCCGATGAACCGGGCGGCGAGCCCCTCGGACGCGCGCGCGAGCAGGGTGACGTCGGCCCCGACCAGCAGGTAGGCGGCGCCTGCCTCCCGATAGCGGTCGGCGGTCGCGGGGTCGAACGCGTTGACGCCGACCGGGGTGCCCGCGGCGCGGCCCGCCGCGATGACGCCCTCGACCGCGGAGATCACGTCCGGGTGGTTCTGCTGGCCGAGCAGGCCCATCGACGCGGCGAGATCCGCCGGCCCGACGAGCAGTGCGTCCACACCCTCGACCGCGGCGATGTCGCCGGCCGCTGCGAGCGCCTCCACGGTCTCGATCTGCACGGTGAGCGAGACGAGGTCATCCGCGCGCGCCAGGTAGTCCGGGATGCGGCTCCACCGGGAGGAGCGGGCGAGCGCGCTGCCGACGCCGCGGACGCCGTGCGGGGGATACCGCACCGCGCGCACCATCGCGGTCGCCTGCTCCACGCTGTCGACCATGGGGACGAGGATGTTCTGCGCGCCGAGGTCGAGCAGCTGCTTCAGGACGACGGGGTCGCCGATCGGCGCGCGCACCACGGGCGCGACCGGGTAGGCGGCGATCGCCTGCAGCTGGGCGAGGATCGACTCCAGCCCGACGGGGGAGTGCTCGCCGTCGACGAGCACGATGTCGAGCCCGCTGCCCGCGCAGATCTCGGCCACGAGCGGGCTGCCGGCGCACGACCACACCCCGTAGAGGGTGCGGTCCGCGGCGCGCAGCCGGTCGGCGAAGGTCGGGGTCGGCTCTAGACGAATCGGCATGTGACGGCTCCCAGGGTTCCGTAGTCGGCGTGGACGGTGTCGCCGCGCTCGACCCACATCGGGCGGGTGAAGGAGCCGGCGAGGACGATGTCGCCGGCCTCCAGACGCGAGCCGTGCTGGGCGAGCTTGTCCGCCAGCCACGCCACGCCGCTGGCGGGATGGTTCAGCACGGCGGCGGCGACGCCGGACTCCTCGATGGTCTCGTTGCGGTAGAGCAGGGCGCCGACCCAGCGCAGGTCGACAGCATCCACGGCGACCGGGCGGCCGCCGACGACTATGCCGCCCATCGCCGCGTTGTCCGAGATCGTGTCGACGATCGTGCGGCCCGGCATCTCGATCCGGGACGACAGGATCTCGAGCGCGGGCACGACGTACTTGGTCGCGTCGAGCACGTCGTACAGCGTGACGTCCGGCCCCTCGAGGGGCTCCCGGAGGACGAAGGCGAGCTCGACCTCGATGCGCACGTTCGAGTACTGGTCGAACGGGATGACGGATCCGGTCTCGTAGACCATGTCGTCGAAGATCGCGCCGTAGTCGGGCTCGGTGATCCCGGTGGCCTGCTGCATCACCTTCGACGTCAGCCCGATCTTGCGGCCGACCAGCCGGCGGCCGGCGGCGAGCCCCCGCTCCACCCACACCTTCTGCACGGCGTAGGAGTCCTCGACCGTCATCTCCGGGTGCCGGGCGGTGAGGAGGGGGACGGTCGTGCGGTCGCGCTCGGCGGCCGCGAGCTCGTCGGCGATGGCCTGGATGGTCGTGGTGTCGAGCACCGCGGGGCTCCCTTCGACGTCGGAGGAGGACCGTTCCGGCCCTGTGTGGATCGTATATCATCCCATACATGGTCGCCAGACCCGGGTAGCCTCGGAGAATGTGCGACACCCGGATCTCCGCCTCGGACGTGCAGGTGCTGCGTATCCCCATGTCCACCGGCGGGCTCCCGTACTCGCTCTGCTACCTCGTGACGGACGCGCGTGCCGGCGTTCACGTCATCGACCCCGGATCGTCCGGGGACGCGACCGTCGCGCTCATCGCCGATGCGCTGCAGAGCGCGGGGCGAGGGTTCGAGGATGTGGCGTCCATCCTGATCACGCACGGGCACGCCGATCACGCGGGCGCAGCTCCCGCACTGCGAGCGGCGACCGGTGCGCCGGTGCTGATGCACGAGCGCGAGCGCCGGCGGGACCGGCTCGCTCCGGCGCCCGGGACGGACGCCTCGTCGGAGGCCCAGCTGGAGGAGTGGGGCGTCCCCTTGGATCGCCGCGGAGACCTCGCCCCCGACGTCGTTCCTGCCGCCGCGACCGTCGCCCCCGACGCCGTCTTTCGCGACGGCGACATCCTCGACATCCCCGGCAGAACGGTGCGAGTGCTGTGGACTCCCGGGCACACCGTCGGCCACGCGTGCTTCGACGACGAGACGAACGGGCTGCTGTACACCGGCGACCACGTGCTCCCCACCGTCAACTCGGGCCTCGGGCTCGGCGGCCCGAGCGCCGACCCCCTCGGCGACTATCTGCGATCGCTGCGACGGGTCGCCTCTCTGTCGCGACTGGCCCTGCCCGGACACGAGCTCCCGTTTTCCGGCCTAGCCGATCGGTGCGCCGCGCTCGCCGACCACCAGCTGCGTCGGACCCGGCAGGTTCAGGATGCTCTCGCATGTGATCCCGGCGCTTCCGTGTGGGAGGTCGCGCAGCAGCTGACCTGGACCGCGGGTTGGTCGGGACTCTCCGGTTTCACCCTCCGGTCCGCGCTCGCTCAGACCGCGATGCACCGCGACTACCTTCGAGCGGGCGGCGCACTCGGCTGGTAGCTCAGCGCAACTCGCCCGCGATCGCGCGAGCCGCCTCGCGCAGCCGTTCCGCGACCGCCGCGACGTCCCTCCCGTTGGCCAGGAACACCACCGCGACCGCCGCCGGCGTCCGGTCGGGCAGGGCGAGCGGGACCGCGACCGACGCGAGCCCCGGGATGACCTCGTCGTGGCTGGTGGCGTAGCCGCGTGCGCGGGCCTCGGCGGCCTCGTCGCGCGGGTGCTCGTCCGGCAGCGCCCGCCACTGCAGCTCGGTGAGGGCCGACTGGATGGCGATGCCGGGCGCGCCGGAGGCGAGCGGGTGCCGGGTGCCGGGACGCTGCACCACGGTCGCGTGCGCGTGCGACGGCTCGACGCTCACGAGCGTCACGACCTCGTGCCGGTCGAGGACCGCGATGAACGCCGTCATCGAGAGGTCGTTGGCGATCGCCGTCAGCTGGGGGAGTGACGCCGATTGGAGGTCGCGAGAGACCGCCCGCGCCAGGGTCGCCATGCGGGGGCCCAGCTGCACGGCGCCGGCGGCGTCCCGCACGACGAGCCCGTGGTCCTCGAGGGTGCGCAGGATGCGGTACGCGATCGAGCGGTGGACGCCGAGCGCCGTCGAGAGCGCCGCGATCGTCATCGGCTCCTCCGCCTCGGCGAGGATCTCGAGCACCCGGATGCCGCGCGAGAGCGTCTGAGAGTGCGGGGCGCTCTGCTCGCCGGATCCGTCCATGCTGCCCATTCTGTCGCATCGACGCGCCGTGCCCGGGACCGGGCGTCAGCCATCCCGCTATAGCAGCGTCTCGATCCCCAGCCGCACCCGGTCGCCGAGCCCCACGCCCTCGGCACGCCGCACGGAGCCCTTGATCGCCACGATGAACGCCCCGTCAGCGCTCTCGGGGAAGATCGAGGTCGACCACCGCGAGCCGCCGAGCGTCACCAGCACCTTCACCGACCCGAAGCCGGCCGGCGGGTGCGGTTGCAGCCGGATCTCCTCCGACACCTCGTCGGGCAGCCGTGCGAACACCCACAGGTCGCGGCGGGCCTCCCACCGGAACAGGTCGGCCTCGAACTCGTACCGCACTCCCGCCATGGCCTTCACTCTGCCACCGACCACCGACATTCGTCCCGGCGCACGCCCCTGCCGCGGCCGGCCCGGCGCCCGGTAGGGTGACCTGCATCGACCGTCTCCGCGGGAGGAGCATCCATGTCCGTCACTCGCCCCGGCTCCGTGACCTTCGTCGCCGTCCTGACCTACATCAACGGCGTCCTGAACGTGATCGGTGGCGTGGTCCTGCTCTTCACGCGCCAGTCGGCCCCGGGAGCGCAGACCGCAGGCGGGCTCGCCGGCGTCACCACGTCCGCGATCCTCTCGATCGTGCTGGGGATCGTCATCCTGATCGTGGCCCGCGGGCTCCTGAACGGCAGCAAGGTCTCACGCGCGCTCGTCACGCTCGTGATGATCCTGAACCTCGTCAACGGCGTCCTGCTGCTGTTCACCCTCCAGTTCTTCAGCGGCGTGCTCGAGATCGTCTGGGTGCTCATCGTGCTCGCCCTGCTGTTCACCCGGCGGGCCAACGCGTTCTTCGACGGACGCGCGAACGCCTGACCCGGATCGGGGAGAATGGATACGGGCGTCGCCGCCGCGAACGTCCGTGAATTCCTGCGCGAGTCGAGAGAGGACGGGCTGAGCAGACGATGGGCTGGTCGACGTGGTTCCGCCGCCGCACCCCGAAGACGGTGCGCACGCGACCCTTCGACGAGGACGCCCTCGCCGCCCCGCCCGCTCCGACACTCGAACAGTCGGTGGAGGAGGGCATGCTCCTCGCGGAATATGCCACCCGCATGGCGATCAAGAACCACATCGTCGTCGACACGATCCAGTACGGCAACGACTTCGATCCCGCCCGGCACACCGGCGAGGCGGCGCGGATCCTGCGCGAGCTGGCCTCCGAGCAGAACCAGGCCGCGGGCCGCATCGACGAGGAGCTCGCCACCGCGACCGGCCTGCGCGGCGACGCGACGCATCCACACGACTACCGCGACGTCGACATCGACAACCTCACCCTGCGCAAGACCAGCGCGCTGACCCTCGCCCAGCAGCTGCGCGAGAAGGCCGGCTCGGAGGAGCAGCTCCTGGCCCTCGTCGAGCGCGGCCGGCGCGACGCGTGGGACGACGTCGGCACCGCGATCGAGGCCGGGCTCGACGCGCTCTCCGGCAAGGAGGCGCTGCGCGAGGACTATGAGCGCGAGAAGCCGGCGCGCCTCAAGCTGCTCATCTGGCGGGATCTCGCCAAGCTCCAGGAGGAGCGCACCGGCTACTGAGCCGCCGGCGCCCGCGGCACGATTCAGCCGCGCAGGGAGACCGGCGGGACGAGCGTCCCGACCTCGGTGCGCACCCAGCGGTCCCCGGTCGTGCGCTTCTCGGCGTGCGTCGCGAACCGGTAGAGGTGCATCCTCGCGCGGACGGCACGGGGAGGCCGCCCGTCGAACGGGTCGTCGCGCAGCAGCCGGAGCGTCGGCGGGTCGGCCTCCAGGAGCCGCAGCAGGAACATCTCGAACCACGGGGAGTCCCGCGAGCCGAGCGCCAGGAACCACATCAGCCAGTCGAGACGGAGGTGGTACGGGGCGAACTGCCGCGGAAGCCGCCGCACGTCGCCGGGCTTGCCCTTGAACGTGTACTCGACCCACTCGGCGTGCGGATCCTCCGGGTCGTCCTCCGTCCCCTCGACCGTCACCTCGTAGCGGTCGCGTGTGACGCTGCCGAAGGCGCCGTACGCGTTGACGAGGTGCCAGCGGTTGAAGCTCGCGTTCATGAGCTGCCGGCGCCGGAACAGGTTGCGCAGCGGCGGCCAGCTGAGGATCAGGAGGCCGACCGTCACGAGCAGGGCGACGACCGCGTAGCCGAGCGGCACGTCCGCCGCGCCGATCCCGCCGAGACGCGCCGCGCCGTCCGCCCAGGAGAGCGCCCACGACCACACCGGGTCGCTCACCGCCGAGGACGCCAGCACGATCGTGATGACGTTGAGCCAGGCGAAATTGCCGGTCGCCACCAGCCACAGCTGGGTCAGCACCACCACCGCGGCCGCGGCGCTCGCCACCGGCTGCGGCAGGAACAGCAGCCACGGCACGATCAGCTGCGCGAAGTGGTTTCCCAGCACCTCCAGCCGGTGGAACCACTTCGGGAGCAGATGCGCGGTGCGACTGAGCGGGTTCGGCATCGGCTGCGTCTCGTGGTGGTAATAGAGGGCGGTGAGATCGCGCCACACCCGGTCGCCGCGCATCTTGATCATCCCGGCGCCGAACTCCAGCCGGAACACGAGCCAGCGCAGCAGCACGATGATCGTGATCGGGGGAGCGGTGTCCGACGCCCCGAGGAACGCGACCGTGAACCCGGCCTCGCACAGGAGGCTCTCCCAGCCGAAGCCGTAGAACGTCTGCCCGATGTTCACGATCGACAGATAGAGGAACCAGATCAGCAGGAAGATCGGCACGAAGATCCAGCTCGGCGTCCGCTGCAGCACCCCCGCGACGACCAGGGCGGAAAGGGCGGCGCCGGTGGCCGCGACGATGCGGAGGAGGCGATCGGAGTAGAGGGGGCGGTCGGGTTCTTCAGTGCGGGTGTCTCGGAGGCGGAGGCGGAGGCGGCGGGGTCGCAGGCGAAAGAGTGTCGGCTGGCTGCGGCCGTAGGCCGTGCGCAGGAAGCGTGGGGCGGGCAGGAGTCCGTGCTCGCCCAGCAGCGCCGGGAACTGGTTCCACGCCGACACGAACGCGACCAGGTAGAGGGCGGCGACCCCGCGCTGCAGGATCTCGCGCGCGATCGTGTACTCGTCACCCGCCAGCCAGCCGAGCAGGTCCATCGCCACCACCTCGTGTCCGCGCTCTGGTCGCCCTCCTCGCTCCTTCGTACGCTCGAACCCGTAAGCATTTCAATCGGGGGGATCACACATGCTGCGCGTTTCCATGGTCGGCCACGCCTTCGCGGAGGTCGACGCGACCATCATCACCATCGACGGCCCGTCCCTGCTCTGCTGGGCGGACGACGGGCTCGCGCGGGGGAGGGACGACCCCGCGCCGCCCGGTTCCGGCGGCGAGCCCGTCGCACGCTACAGCCTCGACCAGGTGCTGAGCGTCCGCCTCGCGCCGCCCGGGATGCGTGGCAGCGCCACGAACCGCGGGCCGGGCCCGCGCTCCGATCCCG
>JAEWDJ010000467.1 GCA_023390155.1 Actinomycetes bacterium
CTCCTGGGCCGGCCCGTGGCCGGTGCGCGAGCGCTGGTGGGATGCGACGCTCGCCCGGGCCATGCACCGCTTCCAGCTGGTCGACGCGGACGGCACCGCCTGGCTGCTGCGCCTGGCGTCGGGCGGCTGGTTCGCCGAGGCGAGGTACGACTGATGGGCTGGAACAACCCGCCGATCCCGTGGGCGGAGTTCGAGCGCCGCCTCTCCGGCCGCCGCACCGGCGAGCAGCCGGTCGAGCGCCCCTCGTCGCGCAAGCGGCAGAAGTACGTGCCGCAGCCCATCCCGGAGGAGCCGGAGAGCGGCCACGTCCCGTACGCCGAGCTGCACGCGCACAGCAACTTCAGCTTCCTCGACGGCGCGAGCTCGCCGGAGGAGCTGCTGGAGGAGGCGACCCGCCTGCACCTGCACGGCCTCGCCCTCACCGACCACGACGGGCTCTACGGGGTGGTGCACCTGGCCGAGGCGGCCGAGTCGTACGAGCGGGTGAAGACCGTGTTCGGGGCCGAGCTCTCCCTCGCGCTCCGCCGCCCGCAGAACGGCGAGCCCGACCCGGAGGGCAGCCACCTGGTGGTGCTCGCCCGGCGGCAGGAGGGCTACCACCGTCTCGCGGCCGCCATCACGGCCGGCCAGCTCGCGGGCGGCGAGAAGGGGCGCCCGGTCTACCGCCTGCCCGAGCTGGCCGAGCAGTCCGGCGGCGAGTGGATGGTGCTCACCGGCTGCCGCAAAGGCGACGTCCGCCTCGCGCTGGCCGAGCACGGCGAACGCGCCGCCGAGCACGAGGTGGCCCGGCTGGCCGAGCTGTTCGGCCGGGACAACGTGCTCGTCGAGCTGATCGACCAGGGCAACCCGCGCGACACCACCGACAACGACGCCCTGGCCCGCATCGCCGACCGGCTCGGCCTGCCCGTCGTCGCCACCAACAACGTCCACTACGCCTCCCCGGCCCAGTACCCTCTGGCGACCGCCGTCTCGGCCGTGCGCGCCCGGCGCAGCCTGGACGAGATGGACGGCTGGCTCCCCGCCTCCGCCGCGGCGCACCTCCGCAGCGGTGCCGAGATGGCCGCCCGCTTCGCCCGCTACCCGGGGGCGGTCGAGCGCACCGTGGAGGTCGCCGACGACCTCTCCTTCCGGCTGCGCAGCGCGCGCCCCCGTCTGCCCAAGCAGGAGGTGCCGGAGGGGCACACGCCGATGAGCTGGCTGCGCGAGCTCACCTGGCGCGGCGCCCGCGAGCGCTACCGCGACCTCGACGAGAACCCGGCGAAGCGCGAGCGCATCCAGAAGGAGCTCGACGTCATCGAGGCGAAGGACTTCCCCGGCTACTTCCTGATCGTGCACGACATCGTGCAGTACGCCCGCAGCCAGGGCATCCTCTGCCAGGGCCGGGGCTCCGCCGCCAATTCGGCGGTGGTCTACCTGCTCGGGATCACGGCGGTGGACTCGATCAAGTACGACCTGCCGTTCGAGCGGTTCCTCTCCAGCATGCGCGAGGAGGAGCCCGACATCGACGTCGACTTCGACTCCGACCGCCGCGAGGAGGTCATCCAGTACGTCTACCGCAAGTACGGCAGGCACAACGCCGCCCAGGTCGCCAACGTCATCACCTACCGGCCGAAGAACGCGGTGCGCGACATGGCGAAGGCGCTCGGGCACTCGACCGGCCAGCAGGACGCCTGGAGCAAGCAGATCGACTCGTGGTCGCACGTCGAGGCCACCGACGACCACGACATCCCGGAGCCGGTGGTCGCCCTCGCGCAGCAGGTGCTGAAGTTCCCCCGGCACCTGGGCATCCACTCGGGCGGCATGGTGCTCACCGACCGGCCCGTCGGCGAGGTGTGCCCGATCGAGCACGCCCGCATGGAGGGCCGCACGGTGCTGCAGTGGGACAAGGACGACTGCGCCTGGATGGGCCTCGTCAAGTTCGACCTCCTGGGGCTCGGGATGCTGAGCGCGCTCGACTACGCGATGCGCCAGATCGGCTCGGCGCTCGGCGAGGAGTGGACGCTGGAGAGCATCCCGAAGGAGGAGCAGGGCGTGTACGACATGCTCTGCCGGGCCGACTCGATCGGCGTGTTCCAGGTGGAGAGCCGGGCGCAGATCGGCACGCTCCCCCGGCTGCGCCCGCGGTCGTTCTACGACCTCGTCATCGAGATCGCGCTCATCCGCCCCGGCCCCATCCAGGGCGGCGCCGTGCACCCGTACATCCGGCGCAAGCTCGGCCAGGAGGAGGTGACCTACCTGCACCCCGCGCTCGAGCCGGTGCTGAAGCGCACGATGGGGGTGCCGCTGTTCCAGGAGCAGCTGATGCAGATGGCGGTCGCGGTGGGCGACTGCACCCCGGAGGACGCCGACCTGCTGCGCCGGGCGATGGGCTCCAAGCGCGGTGTGGAGAAGATCGACCGGCTGCGGTCCAAGCTCTACGCCGGGATGGCCGGCAACGGCATCACCGGCGATGACGCGGATGCGATCTACGCCAAGATCGAGGCGTTCGCGAGCTTCGGCTTCGCCGAGAGCCACGCCATCAGCTTCGCCCTGCTGGTCTACGTGAGCTCGTGGATGAAGCTGCACTACCCGGGCGCGTTCCTCGCGGCGCTGCTGCGCGCCCAGCCGATGGGTTTCTACTCCCCCCGCACCCTCACCGCCGACGCCCGTCGGCACGGCGTGGTGGTGCACCGGCCGGACATCCAGCGTTCCGGGGTGTTCCCGCTGCTCGAACCGCTCGACGACGCACGCCCCGGGCCGACCGGCATGGACCCGTGCCGCGAAGAGGAGCAGCCGCCGATCGACCCGTTCGACCCCGCCGTGCCGCTCGACTACGCCGCCCACCGCCGCGATGCCGGGCACGCGGTGCGGCTCGGGCTCGCCGGGGTGACCTCCATCGGCGAGCGACTGGCCGAGCGGATCGTCGCCGAGCGGGAGGCGCACGGCGACTATCGCGATCTCGCCGACCTCTCCCGGCGCGTGGGCCTCACGGTCGCCCAGCTGGAGGCGCTGGCCTCGGCGGGCGCCTTCGAGGGGTTCGGGCTCGACCGGCGGCAGGCCATCTGGGAGGCCGGCAACGCCGCCCAGGAGAAGCCCGAGTACCTCCCGGGCACCGCGATCACCGTGCAGCCGCCGCTGCTGCCGCTGCTCAGCCCGGCGGAGCAGCTCGCCAGCGATCTGTGGTCGACGGGCATCTCCACCGACGACCATCCCATCCGCTATCTGCGGGCGGCGCTCGCCTCCCGCGGTGTGCGCACGGCCGAGATGCTCGCCTCGTCGGAGTCGGGCCGCCGCATCGAGGTGGGCGGGGTGGTCACGCACCGACAGCGGCCGGCGACGGCGGCGGGCGTGACCTTCCTCAACCTGGAGGACGAGACCGGGCTGGTGAACGTGGTCTGCCCGGTCGGGGTGTGGAACCGCTACCGGCGGGTGGCCCGTCAGGCGCCCGCGATGATCGTCCGCGGCATCCTGGAGCGCAGCGAGGAGGGCGTGGTCAACGTGATCGCCGACCGGCTGGAGCCGCTGGAGACCGGGGTGCGCACGACGTCGCGCGACTTCCGATGACCCACCGCGGCTGCCCGTGGGCCGCGCGAGCGGACGGACGGCCGAACGGTCGAGCAGTCGCGCCGCGGTCCGCCGCCCGGATCAGACCACGCCGGTCGTCCCGAGCAGCGCGCCGATCGCGAACGTCGCCGCCAGCGCCAGCGCGCCGCCCACCACGACCCGCAGCATGGCGCGCCCGCGCGGACTGCCGCCGATCCACGCGGCGACGTACCCGGTCACCGCCAGGGCCAGCAGCACGACCACGAACGTGACCGGGATGCGAACGACGTCCGGCAGCAGGATGGTCAGCAGCGGCAGGATCCCGCCGATCGTGAACGCCACCGCCGACGCGAGCGCGGCGTGCCACGGGCTCACCACGTCGTCCTGGTCGATCCCG
>JAEWDJ010000075.1 GCA_023390155.1 Actinomycetes bacterium
GCTCCCACCAGCGGCACCCCGGCTCCCGGTGCCCAGCCGTCCACCGTCGATCCCGGCGGCGTCACCGGGATCTCGTAGACCGGCTTGGCGGTCGGCGCGGGGTAGCCTCCCCAGGCGTTGTCGTCTGTCATGTGCCCTCCTAGGCGACCACTCTCAGGATCTCTTCCACCGACGTGAGGCCGAGCTTGACCTTCTCCCAGCCGTCCGCGCGCAGGGTGAGCATGCCCTGCTCCTGCGCCGCCCGGCCGATCTCGGCGCTCGAGGCACGCTGCACGGCGAGGCGCTCGATCTCCTCGGTGACGGCCATGACCTCGTGGACGGCGATGCGGCCGCGGTACCCCGTGTTGGAGCAGGTGGGGCAGCCCACCGGGGCGAAGACGGGCGGGACCGGCTGATCGTCCGGCACCGCGAAGCGCAGGCGCCGGAGGTCGTCTGGGGTGTAGGCCGCGGGCTGCTTGCAGCGGTCGCAGAGGCGACGCGCGAGCCGCTGCGCCACCACGCAGTCCAGGGCGGAGCCGACGAGGAAGGGTTCGATGTCCATCTCGGTCAGGCGGGTGACCGCGCTCGGGGCGTCGTTCGTGTGCAGGGTCGAGAGCACGAGGTGGCCGGTGAGAGAGGCCTCGATGGCGATCTGCGCGGTCTCGTGGTCGCGGATCTCGCCGAGCAGCACCACGTCCGGGTCGCTGCGCAGGATGCTGCGGAGCGCGCTCGCGAAGGTGAGACCCGCCTTCGGGTTGACCTGCACCTGGTTGACGCCCGGCATCCGGTACTCCACCGGATCCTCGACGGTGATCACGTTGATCTCCGGCCGGGCGACCGCGTTGAGGGTCGTGTAGAGGGTGGTCGACTTGCCGGAGCCGGTGGGCCCGGTGACGAGGATCATCCCGTACGGCTTGGAGTACGACGCCCGGTAGGTCTCGAAGTTGCGCTCCAGCAGGTTGAGGTCGCGCAGCGTCATCCCGGTGTTCGTGTTGTCCAGGATGCGCATGACGACCTTCTCGCCCCACACCGTCGGGAGCGTCGCCACGCGCAGGTCGATCTGCCGCCCGCCGTGGACCACCGACATGCGGCCGTCCTGCGGCTTGCGCCGCTCGGCGATGTCGATGTCGCTCATGATCTTCAGGCGCGAGATGACGCCGTTCTGGATCGCCTTGGGCGCGCTCTGCATCGCGTGCAGCACACCGTCGATCCGGTACCGCACGCGCACGTCATGCTCGGCCGGCTCGATGTGGATGTCGGACGCGTGGTCCTGGATCGCCTGGCTGACCAGCAGGTTCACGAAGCGCACGATCGGGGCGTCGTCGTCGCCGCTCTCGACCACCGCCTCCTCGGCGGGCGCGCTCTCCTCCTCCAGGGTGCTGGTGAGGTCGCTCAGCTCGTCGTCGGCGCGAACGTACCGGTCGATGGCGGCGAGCAGGTCGGGCAGGTCGGCGACGGCGGGAGCCACGCCCATCCGGGAGGCCGCACGCACGTCGTCGACGGCGAACACGTTGCCCGGGTCCGCCATGGCGAGGATCACCGTGCCGTCCTGCACGCCGATCGGGAGCACGGTGTGGCGTCGGCACAGCGGCCCCGGGATGAGGCCGACCGCGGCACGATCGACGGGGTAGTCGGCGAGCTCGACGAACGGGAGGCCCGACTGCGCCGCACGGGCGCGTGCGACCTGGCCAGCGGTGACGGCGCCGCGCGCGAGCAGATCGCGGACGGTCGACTCGTCGGCCGACGGCTCGACGGACACCGTGTCCAGGTACTCGATGGGCAGGTGGCCGTGGAGGATCAGGATCTCGGTCATGGACGCCACAGGGACCTCCTCGTGCGGGGGCTGCCGTCGACCGGGTCGGGTGTGTCGGCGGGCCACGCCGTCAGCGGGCGAGAATCCGGAGGCGGCGGAGCGATGTCACAGTAATCCCGCCCGTCACACGGATGACAGACCCGCGTAGGGGTGCCCCGCGCGCGGGGGCCAGCGGGGAGCGAAGCCGTGAGGACGGCTCGGAGCGCGGTGCGCTCAGCCGAAGATGCGCTGCAGGAGGAGCGAGGTGTACCCCTCCGGTCCCGCGTTCACCCAGTCGGACGCGATCCACATGCCGTCGCGGAAGAATTGCGACTCCCCCCGGATGTTCCCTCTCCCGTCGTTCGTGTTCACCAGGCACCAGCGGCCCTGCTCATAGTCGATGCACGTCCAGCCGGAGGCGGGGTCGGCCGCCAGCTCCTCCATCCGGGCGAGGGCGCTCTGCTGCGTGGCGGCATCCACCGCGCGCACCTGCGTGGTCAGGAAGGCGTCGCCCGGGCCGGACGGCTCAGTCCAGTCGCACACGAGCCCGGGATGGGTCGAGAGCGTCTGCGCGAGGACCGGATCCAGGGTGCCGTAGCCGTCGTCGGGCTTGCGCGCGTTCCCGGGCTCCTGTAGCCAAGCCGGGTTGAGCGCGAGGGATCCGTCGGGCGAGATGCGTTCGCGGAGGCCCGGCGTGAAGAGGTCGTCGCAGTTGGTCGGCAGGGCGCCGGGGCCGGACGGCGGGGGCGAGGCGGTCGAGGCGGCCGGAGTGGAGGAGGCTGTCGACGCGCCTGACGCCGCCGGTCGCGGTGCCGCCGTGCCGGCGCCGGTGCACCCGGCCAATCCTCCTGTCGCCGCCATCGCCGTGACCGCGATCGCGCCCGTGATGAACGTCCTGATCCCCCGCTTGCGCTGCACGCGCCTACCCTAACGCTGCTCGGCCCGCCCGCCGCGACCCCCGAGCGGGCGAGTCCGTCGCCTCAACGCCGGCGGAAGTCCCCGCGCCGGCTCGCCAGGTAGACGAGGACACCACCGAGA
The DNA here is from genome assembly GCA_023390155.1 of Actinomycetes bacterium. Taxonomy (GTDB): domain Bacteria; phylum Actinomycetota; class Actinomycetes; order Actinomycetales; family Microbacteriaceae; genus Leifsonia. Next base: position 2,810 of record JAEWDJ010000075.1, read on the forward strand.
ACCGCGCACCCCATCGTCGTCAGCCAGTACGGGAGCGTGCCCGCCGCATTCCCGGACGTCGCCTGCACGATGCCCACGACGAAACTGACCACGGCGACCACGAGCGCCACGGCCGAGAACCCGACCATCGCGCGGCCGGCGGAATCCGTGTACTGGAGGAGGTGGCGCCACATGGGTCCATTCTCGCGTATGCGGGAGGGGTGGTGAGACGGCGTGATGTAGGGGCGGATTGCGTCGAGGCGGCGGAGAGTGCGCCGCCTCGACGGGGCGGTCAGGCGTCGCGAGGCTTCTCGGGCGGATGGCGGCGTGCCACGGCATCGCCCGCCGGAGTGACCCCGAACCAGCAGGTGAACCCCCAGCGGAGCCAGTCCTCATCGTCGTTCGTGTAGACGGCGTCCAGCCGGGCGATCAGCTGGGCGGCGGTCGGCTCGTCCCAGGGGACGACCGTCGGCTGCTCGCCCGGACGGATCGCCTCCACCGAGAAGAGCCGGATGAGGTCGCGATCGAGGAGCCAGCTCGTGGCGTCGAGGACGAGGCGCTTCACCTCGTCGTGTGTCGCTCCGACGGTCCAGCCGACGCCGTCGATCGAGGCGAGGAAACCCTCGTCGGCGAGGCAATCCCAGAGGAGCGCGACCGCGAGCCCGCTGGGCTCCTCGTCCGCCACGCCGGCCAGTTCCGCCGGCTCCTGCTCGTCGGTGCTCACCACCTGCACCCTGGTCCATCGTCTGTCGCCCGGATAGCGGATGTCGATGATCGGTGTGCCCGAGCGGCGGCCCATCCGCCTGCCGATGATCGTGCCGTCCGGTAGGGCGACGAGTTCTCCGTCGTACATCGGGCCTCCTGAACCCTCGGGCGAGTCGACTGCTCGCTCCAGCCACCCTAGGGTCCACGCCACCCCCACTTAACGGAGAAAGCCCCCGACGCCGTGGCGTGCGGGGGCTTTCTCGGTGCGGGGACCTTAGTTGTAGGTGCCCGGGGTGTAGTCGTCCGAGCTGAAGCTGTCGAAGTCGACGAAGCTCAGGTCGTTCTCGCTGAAGGCGGAGTCGTCGGCGAAGATGCGGTTGGGGTACCGCTCCGCCTTGGCCTCCTCGGTCGCCTCCACCGTGACGTTCCGGTAGCGGGACAGGCCCGTGCCGGCCG
>JAEWDJ010000102.1 GCA_023390155.1 Actinomycetes bacterium
GGCCGGGCCGCCGTCTGCAGCGCGGTGGCGGTCGTCACGCCGCCCACTGCGTCCGGGAGGTCGCGGGCGGGTTCGCCGGCGGGCTCGGTTCCGAGTGCGGCGATCTCGTCGTCGCTCGAGATCTCGCCGGGGCCGCCGGCGTAGGCGCCGGCCCGCGTGCCCCAGCCGCTGGCGTGCGCCATGCGGAAGAAGCCGATGAGCCGGATGGGCATGAGGAAGAACGTCGAGACGATGATGAAGATCGGCAGCCGGAAGAAGTCGGTCGGCTTCTCGGAGAGGTGCCGGATCTGCCGGATGGACATGCTGATCACCGACGAGGCGACCATCAGAGCGACCACCGTGAGCACACCCGTCTGGAGCCCGTACTCGTGCAGGAAGCCCTGGTAGAAGTTGTAGCCCTGGCCGGTGATCGCGCGGTACACCCAGCCGCCGAGCACGCCCGCGAGCACGAACGGCAGGATGATGTCCATCACGAAGAAGAAGGCCAGCACGGGCGCGTGGCCGAGCATCCACGGCAGCATCCGGAGCGTGTTGTACTCGCTGCCGCGCGCCCAGCGGAGCTGCTGCTTGAAGAGCTTCTTCACCTTCAGCGGGGCGTCCGTGTAGACCAGGCTGGTGTGCTGGTAGACGGTGCGGTAGCCCTCCTTGAGCGTGAGGTTCGTCAGCGTGCGGTCGTCGGAGACCTCCAGGAACACGCCGAGGAACTTCTCGGTCATGAACTTCTCCATGACCCGCATCAGGATCGAGCGGCGGAACGCGATCGTGCGGCCCGGGAGGCAGCCGATCTGCCCCACCACGCTCTGCGCCGGCATCGAGTAGAGCGCCCGCGAGTTCTCCAGCCAGTCCGCCCAGCGCGTGATCCAGCTGCGCTCGGGCTCGAGGATGCGCTGCTTGGTCGTCACGCCGCCGACGCGCTGGTCGGCGAACGGCTTGACCAGCTCGCTGAGCGTGTTCTGCGTCCACACGGTGTCGGAGTCGACCAGCACGGTGATCTCGCCGGTCGACATCCGCGTGCCGATCATGACCGCGTTGCGCTTGCCCGGGATGGGCGTGTGCACCCAGCGCACGAGCGGTGCGAACTCCTCGCACACCTCGGCGAGCTCCGGGTTCGGGGCGCCGTTGATGACGACGATGATCTCGCCCGGGCGCTGCTCGACCATGCGGCCGAGCACGTCACGGAACAGGTCGAGCGGCTCGTCGACGACGGGGACGACCACGCTCGTGGTGCCGTGGAAGTCGTCGGTGTACGGACGGTAGCGGCGGGACATCACGACCTTGACGATCCAGATGACCCAGATGAGGGCGGAGTAGACGGCGAAGAGGTAGATCTCCGGATGGCCGCCGAGCATGTGCCGGATCTGCAACAGGAAGATGAACACGAAACGGACCTCTCACGGGGGGAATGGGGGGTGGCATCCGCGACAGTGGGGATCTGGTCTGGTTCGGGTGGATCAAGTTCTACGGGGTGTCGACGACGCCCCGCAAGTGGGGGTCGACAGGCCGGGTCGGCGCGTCGCACGACCCCCGCCGGCACCCCTGTCCGCAGACACGCGGACAGGGGTCTTCGGGCGTGTCGGCGCGGGCCATCCCGGGTGTGACGCGATCAGAAGTGCTGGTGGAAGGGCAATTCGCGCGGCGGGGCGAAGAGGTGACACGGACTCGGATTTTGTACCCCGCAGTCCCTCCGGTGTACCCCGCGGCGGGGCCCCCTCGGAGGGCCCGCGAATGTTACGAACTTTTACACGTGCGACACATCGCGTTCACATCCGGACGCCCGGTCGGGGTGTCGCCGATGGTGACGCCGGCGTGCGACTGCTCCGGGCCCCACTCCGCGACGCCCTCCGGCAGCTCGACCTCGGCGCCGCGGTCGCCGAGGTCCCGCCGGCGGCGGAACCCCGTCAGCGTCGCCGCCGGGTCGTCGTCGACGATACGCGCAGGGTACTGCCGACAGGCACCCGCGGCTATGCTGTGGCGCGTGGGCACGGACGACCGGATCTCACCCCGTCGCTTCCACGACGCCGACGGCGTCGAGGACTGGAGCGTGCTGTTCGACGGCGCCGCCGCGCGGTTCGCGACCGGCACCTTCGAGCGCGGCGCCGCGCTGGTGGCCGAGATCGCCCGGCTCGCCGCCGAGGCCGACCACCACCCGGACATCGACCTCCGCTACTCCTCCGTCGTCGTGCGTCTCGTGAGCCACGACGTGGGCGGCATCAGCCGACGGGATCAGGCGCTCGCCGCCCGCATCTCCGAGGCCGCCCGCGCGCTGGACGTCCCCGCGCGCCAGGCACTGCAGTGCGTGCAGCTCAGCATCCACGCCCTGGACATCCGGGCCGTGCTCCCCTTCTGGCAGGCGGCGCTCGCCTACGACCGTCAGGGCGACGCGGACCTCGTCGACCCGCTGGGCCGCGGTCCAGCGGTCGCGTTCCAGCAGCTCGACCATCCCCTGACGCACGCGGGCCGCATCCACGTCGACATCTCCGTCCCCCGGGCGAAGGCGGCGGCGCGGGTGGACGGCATGCTCGCGGCCGGCGGCCGCCTGACCCCCGACACCCGCGAACCGCACTGGTGGTCCCTCGCCGACCCCGAGGGCAACGTGGCCGACATCGCCGCCTGGCGAGACGACTCCGAGGAGGACGATCCGTGAACCGACGAACCCCAGCCCGCGCCGGCGCCGCCGCCGCGCTCACCGCGTCGCTGCTCCTGCTGCTCACGGGCTGCGACCTGTGGGCACCGCAGGACACCCTCCACATCGGGGAGACGAGCGACGGCGTGAGCGGCACGGTCGGCGAGGTGTACGTGGCCAACGCCGTGCTCCTGACGCCCGCCGACGGGGACGGGCCGGCCAGCCTGGTCGCCAGCCTCGTCAACCAGGGATCCTCGTCGCAGGAGGTCGGCATCCACACGAGCGCCGGCAGCGAGACCGTCTCGCTCGAGCCCTCCGAGGTCGTCCAGCTGGGCGTCCCCGAGGGCGAGACGATCGAGTTCGACGGACTGGACGCGAAGCCCGGGGCCCTGACGGACGTCACGTTCGAGGCCGCCTCCGACACGACCACCCTCCAGGTGCCGGTGCTCGACGGGGCCCTGGCGCAGTACAGCACGCTGGTGCCGACGGCGCCGGCGGCGCCGACGGGGACGGGGACTCCGACGCCGACGCCGTCGAAGTGAGGGACGGCCGCCGGTCACGTCGTCGCTACGATTGACCTGGCAGGCGGGAGGCACCGGAGTGACGACGACATTCGCGGACGGACGGCATGGCTGACCCCGTCGACTCCGTCGAGCTCGCGCTGTTCGAGCGGCTGCTGGACGTGGGGAAGCTGCTCGAGCGCCGGGCGGACCGCGAGACGCGGGAGCACACCGGGATCAAGTACTCCCAGTACGAGGTGCTGATCCGATTGCGCAACGCCGGAGGCGAGCTGCGGATGACCGAGCTGGCGAACAAGCTCGTGAGCACGCCCAGCCGCCTGACCTACCAGGTCTCCCAGCTCGAGAAGGCGGGGCTGGCGGAGCGGATCGTGACCCCGGAGGACGGGCGGGTCGTGCTCGCGCGCATCACCGATCAGGGGCGCCGCCTGCTCGAGAAGGTCTCGCAGGTGCAGAACGACATGATCGTCGAGTCGGCGATCGCCCCCCTCTCCCGCGAGCAGGTCGAGGCGACCCACCGCGCCCTGGGGGCGCTGCAGCTGCACCTGCGCGGCGAGGAGACCGGCGGCGTGCTCCCGGAGACGCTCGGCTAGAGCCTCGGTCCGGCGCCAGCTGCGCGCGCGGCCGGGAGCCCGCTTCACGCACGCCGACTTTCTTTTACAAATTTGAAACAAATGGCGCATTCCCTGGTAACGTGACCGCATTATCTTCAAATTTGTAATAAGTCGAGGATTCGGGCATGGTCGCCCGCCGCGCTCCCGCCCGTCGGACCGCGCCCGGATCCCCGGCGCCCGACGTTCCGAGGAGTCCGCGTGATCGCTCTCGACCACATCGCGATCTGGTCGCGAAACCTGTACCGAACCACCATCGACCTGAGTCGCCTGACCGGCATCGGAAGCGCCGACGGCGGCTACTTCCCCGGGCTCGGCCTGGGCCAGAAGATCATCTCCCTCGGCGGCGGGGTGTACCTCGAGATCGAGAGCATCGTCGACCACTCGATGATCGCCGAGGGGCATCCTGTCGCCCGGGAGGTCGAGCGCCGCACGGCGGGCGGCGACTGCTTCGCCGGGCTGTGCCTGCGCAGCGACGACCTGGCCGAGATCGAGGCGTTCGCCGCCCATCGGGGTGTCGAGGTCGCCGCCGAGATCGCGGGCGGCAAGGAGCTGATGGTGCCGCGGCAGAAGCGCGGGAAGGCGGCCCACGCACCCGACTTCCTGCACTCGTGGCTGCTCGGCCGCCCCAACGTCTACCTCGTCGAGAGCCTCGACCATCACTCCAGCGTCATCGCCGCCCAGCCGGGCACCGGGGATGTCGTCGGGCTCGGCGTCACCTCGCTCGAGCTGGGCGGTACCGAGGCCGGCCTGCGCTCCTGGCTCGGCGACCTCGACCCCGGCGCGCTCGGCGTCGACCTCGTCTTCAACGGCCGCGCCGACGGGCTCTACGCGGTCGGATTCGACTCCACCGCCGGGCCGCAGACCATCCGTCTCGCACCGCTCCCCCTCTGACCGCGTCACCCTCACCCCACGGAGGCACCATGTCCACCCTCATCGACGCCAGCACAGCGCGCGCCCGCACGCAGGTCCGGCGTGCCGCGCTCTCGGGCTTCTTCGGCAGCGCCCTCGAGTACTACGACTTCCTCATCTACGGCTCGGCGTCGGCCCTGATCTTCGGCCGACTGTTCTTCCCGGAGTCGGGCGCGTCGGCGACCCTGCTCTCCATCGCCACCTTCGGCGTCGCCTACGTGGTCCGCCCGTTCGGCGCGGTGCTGTGGGGGCACATCGGGGACCGCTTCGGCCGCCGGCGCGCCCTCGTCCTCACGATCGCCCTGATGGGCGTCGCGACCTTCCTGATCGGACTGCTGCCCACCTACGACAGCATCGGCTGGGCGGCGCCGGCGGTGCTCGTGCTGCTGCGGATGGTGCAGGGCCTCTCCGCCGGCGGCGAGTCCCCGGGCTCCACCTCACTGACGGTCGAGCACGCTCCGGAGGGGAGGCGGGCCTACTACACGAGCTTCACGATGAGCGGGATGCAGTTCGGCATCGCGCTCGGCAGCCTGGTGTTCATCCCGATCACCCTGCTCCCCGAGGACGCCCTGTACAGCTGGGGATGGCGGCTCCCGTTCCTCGCCAGCGGCGTCTTCACACTCATCGCCTACGTCCTGCGCCGCAAGCTCGAGGAACCGGACACCTTCACCGAGCTGCAGGCGCAGGGGGAGCGGGCCCGGCTCCCGATCGTGTCGCTGCTGCGCGACCACTGGCGGACGACCCTGCGCGTGCTGCTGCTCAGCACCATCAACGTCGTCGGCACCATCTTCAACGTCTTCGCGCTCGCCTACGGCGCCCAGCACGGCATCTCCAGCACGGTGATGCTCGCCGTCGTCTCGTTCGGCAACCTCGCCGCCGTCGTCGCCTCGCCGATCGCCGGGAGGCTCTCCGACCGATTCGGCCGGCGCGCGCTCTTCATCGTCGGCGCGGTGGGAGCGACCGCCTTCATCGCCCTGCTCTTCGTCGCCATCGACGCGGGGAACATCCCGCTCGTCTACGTGTCCGGGATCCTGGGCATCGGGGTGTTCTACGCCATCCCCATCACCGTGGGCGCCACCTGGTATCCGGAGCAGTTCCCGGCGCAGTGCCGCTACACCGGGATGGCCGTCGCGCTCATGCTCGGCATCCTGCTCTCCGGGTTCGCCCCGGCGCTCGCCCAGGGCCTCGGCGCCAACGGTGGCAACTGGGGGCCCGCCGTACTGCTCTGCGTCGCGGTCACCGTCGTGTCGAGCATCGTCGCCCTCTTCGCGCCCGAGACGTACCGGGTCGCCAAGGACCTCCTCGGCGTCAAGCGACGGGTCGGGTGATCATCCCGTCACTCCTCGCCGGCGGCCGCCTGGCGGCGCAGGGCGGCGAGCCCGAGGATCTCCCCGAGGCGGTACTCGAGCTCCACCGCCTGCCCGCCGGTCGGAGCCGGAGCCGCGGCCCGAGCGAGGTAGCCCGGAAGGGTCGTCGTCTCGAGGAACTCGGCGTACGCGGCGTCGAGGTCGGCCTCCGGCGGGAGCGACGCCCTGTTGACCATGCGCTTCGCGGTCGCGAGGGCCGTCCGGTCGAAGGCGGAGAGGCGGCCGACGATGCCGTCCACGAAACCGTCGAGCTCGGCGTCCGGCAGTGCTCGCGTGACCCAGCCCCACTTCTCGGCCGTCGCCGCGTCGTAGTCGAGCGAGGTGAGGACCGCCTCCAGAGCACGGTCCCGGCCGACGAGGCGGGGCAGGCGCTCGGTGCCGCCACCGCCGGGGACGACGGCGGTGCCGACCTCCGGCTGGCCGAAGAACGCCTTCTCCAGGCTGGCGTAGCGCAGATCGAGGGCCAGAGCGAGCTCGTTGCCGCCACCGCGGGTGCGTCCGCGGATGATGCCCACGGTGATGAACGGCGCGTTCGACAGCGTCACGGCGATGTCGGTCCAGAGCTGTCGGCCCGTCGCGGCATCCGGCTCCGGGAAGTCGGCGAGATGGGCGAGGTCGAAGTGGTTCAGGAAGAAGTCCGGCACCGCACTGTCGAAGACCACCACCTGCAGGTCGGCGTCGGCCGCCAACTCGCGCACGATCTCGTGGAGGCGTTGCGCGAGCGCTCCGGTGACGAGGTTCACGGGGGCGTTGCCGAACGTGATGCGGGCGAGCCGGGGAGTCGTACGGGTGAGATCGATCGGGGTGTCGGTCATGTGCGGGGCCTTTCGAGCGGGTGTCGTGCAGGAGCGATCAGGAGAGGGTGAGGACGACTTTGCCGGCGCCGTGCTTCGTCGCGTGCGCAGCGGCGGCCTCCTCCAGCGGGTACGTGGCCGCGATCGTCGGAGCGAGCCGCCCCGTGTCCGCGAGATCGGCGATCGCAGAGAGCCCGAGACGGTCCGACTCCACGAACAGGCCCGCCACGCGGATGCCCTGCTCCGCCGCCGCCGGGGCCGCGGCGGTCAGGCTCTGCGGCAGCGTCGAGACCAGGAACCCGCCGGGGCGGAGGGTGCGGAGGGCCTTCAGCGGATAGTCCGCGCCGACCACATCGAGGACGACGTCGAGGTCGTCGACGACCTCGCTGAACTCGACCGCGCGGTAGTCCAGGATCTCGGCGGCGCCGAGAGCGCGGACGTAGTCGGCGTTCGCCTCCGACGTCAGGCCGATGACGTGGGCTCCGCGGGCCGTAGCGATCTGCACGGCCAGATGCCCCACTCCCCCGGCGGCCCCCGTGATCAGCACGCGGGAGCCCTCGACGACGGCGGCCGTCTCGACGAGTGCCTGCCAGGCGGTCAGGCCGGCGAGCGGCAGGGCTGCGGCCTGCACGTGCGACAGGAGCGCGGGCTTCGCGACGAGCGCCCTGGCCGGAGCGAGGGCGAACTCGGCGTACGCGCCGCCTCCGCGGGGGAAGGGGAGCAGGCCGAAGACCTCGTCACCGGGGGCGAACAGGGTCACCCCGGGGCCGACCTGCTCGACCACGCCGGAGACGTCCCAGCCGAGGACGAACGGAGGCGGGCCGCTGAACACGCCGGTCTGCCGATTCATCGCGTCCGCCGGGTTCACGCCCGCCGCCGCCACTCTCACCAGCACCTGGCCGATGCCCGGCTCGGGCCGCTCGATCGTCGCCGGATGAAGGACATCCGGTCCACCGAGCTCGTCCTGGATGATCGCACGCATCGTCTCTGCCATGTCCTCCACGCTAGGAAGCCACCTCCCGCCCGCCAACGACGGGAACGTCAGCTTTCGCCATGTTCGCGCCAATCCGATCCGAGGGCCCGAACGCCCGGCGATCCGCCCCGCGCTGACGGGCTGCCCCGGCCGGCGCGGGCACGAAAGTGGCGAAACCTGACCGTCTGTTCGCTTCCGGGTGAGTGCCCCGCTTCGATAGCGTCCGTCGCGCAGGCCAATCGGTGGCCGGAAGAAGGAGTCCCATGTCGACCGAAGCGATCGTCGCCGCCGCCACGGAGCGGCTGTTCAACCAGAAGGACGTATCGGCGGTCGACGACCTGTTCGGCCCCGTCTACGTACAGCACTCGGCGCTGGCGCCTGACGGTGTCGACGGGCTGCGCGGGCTCGTCTCCGGCTTGACCGCGGCGAACGGCTATGAACTCGTGCGCGTGATCGCCGACGAGGAGCTCGCCGTGACCGAAGGCGTCTTCACGGGTTTCGCGCCGGTGCCGCTCCTCGGCTACGACGTGTGGCGCGTGGTGGACGGCCGCATCGTCGAACACTGGGACGCGCTCGGGCCGCTCGCCGGGGCGCTGACCTCGACGGCCTCGGCGGAGGGTTCCGGCGCCGACACGGCGGCCAACCGGGCCCTGGTCGCGGAGCGGGTGCGCGACGTCCTGATCGAAGGCAGGCAGGAGGAGGCCGGCTCGATCGCCCCGGAGGTCCGCCGGACCGACGGCGTCACCTACACCGCACTCCACACGGTCATCGCCGACGGCGACCTCGTATACACCCGGTCAGAGGGCACGACCGATGTCCCGGTCATCGTCAACGACGTGTGGCGCGTGGCGGACGGCCGCATCGTCGAGCGCTGGGGCCTCGTTGCGCCGGTGCCCGCGAGCCTCCCGCACGGCAACGGGTCGTTCTGACCGCCGGCGGCGCAGGGAGATCCCACTCCGCCGCGGCGGCCGGAATGGCCGATTTGTAATTCAGGGTTACGATCAAGTCATGAGTGTCGAGACACCCCACCGCGTCGTCGTGATCGCCCAGGAAGGCGCGTACCCCTTCGAGCTGGGCATCCCTGCACGGATCTTCGGCGCGACGGACGGCGCATACGAGGTCGTGCTGTGCACGGCTACGGGAGGCGCGATCACGACCAACGCCGGGTTCGGCGTGGTCCCCGCCGCCGGCCCGGAGGCGCTCCGGACGGCGGACACCGTGATCGTCGCGCCGGTCGACCCGGTGTACCTGAAACCCACGCTCGACGACGACATGCGGGACGCTCTCGCGCAGATCCGGCCGGGAGCCCGGGTCGTCTCCATCTGCACCGGGGGCTTCGCGCTGGCCGCCGCCGGCATCCTGGCCGGGCGCACGGCCACGACCCACTGGCAGTGCGAGCCCCTCTTCCGCACGTGGTACCCCGACGTCGAGCTCGACGAGAACGTGCTCTTCGTCGACGGCGGCGACATCCTCACCTCCGCCGGAGCGGCGTCCGGCATCGACCTGTGCCTGCACCTCATCCGTCTCGACCACGGCTCCGAGCTCGCCACGCGGGCGGCGCGGCGCTGTGTGGTCGCCCCGCACCGGGAGGGCGGACAGGCGCAGTTCATCGAGCGTCCGGTCCCCGACGCACACGACGCGTCCACCTCCGCCACCCGCGAGTGGGCGCTGGAGCGGCTCGGCGAGCCCCTGACCGTCTCCCGGCTGTCGCGGCACGCCAACATGAGCGAGCGCACCTTCGCCCGCCGTTTCCGGGCCGAGACCGGTCTGGCACCGCGCCAGTGGCTCACCCGGCAGCGGTTGGCACTCGCCCGCGAGCTGCTGGAGACGACGGACATCGGAATCGACGCGATCGCCGCGACCGTCGGATATGCCACGGCGACGTCGCTGCGCAACCACCTGGCTGCGGCGCTGGGAGTGTCGCCGATGGCCTACCGCCACACCTTCCGTGCGACATCGACCCGTCCGACGTCGCCCAAACGGCCCCAGTTCGCCTGAGCCCGCCCCCACCCGAGGAGAATCATCATGGTCAGCCACTTCGACGTCGTCGTGCTCGGAGCCGGGCCCGGCGGATACGTCGCCGCGATCCGCGCCGCACAGCTCGGCAAGTCCGTCGCCGTCATCGAGAAGCAGTACTGGGGCGGCGTCTGCCTCAACATCGGCTGCATCCCGTCCAAGGCACTCCTCCGCAACGCCGAGCTGGCCCACATCTTCACCCGGGAGGCGGCGACGTTCGGCATCAGCGGCGAGGTCGCCTTCGACTACGGCGTCGCCGTGGACCGCAGCCGCACCGTCGCCGACGGCCGCGCCAAAGGCGTGCACTTCCTCATGAAGAAGAACGCGATCACCGAGATCGACGGGTTCGGCGCGTTCGCCGATGCGCACACGCTCGAGGTCGCGCTGAGCGGTGGAGGGACCGAGACGGTGACCTTCGACGACGCGATCATCGCCACCGGGTCGACCGTACGGGTGCCCGCCGGCGTCCAGCTGAGCGAGAACGTCGTCACCTACGAGACCCAGATCCTCGAGCGCGAGCTGCCCTCCTCCATCGTCATCGTCGGTGCCGGCGCGATCGGAATGGAGTTCGCCTACATCCTGGCGAACTTCGGGGTGCAGGTCACCATCGTCGAGTTCCTCGACCGGGCGCTCCCCAACGAGGATGCAGACATCTCCAAGGAGATCACCCGCCAGTACGGCAGGCTCGGGGTCGCCATCCGCACGTCCACACGCGTGGACTCCGTCACCGACACCGGCAGCGGCGTGGTCGTCGCGGTGACCGACGCGAAGGGCGAGGCATCCGTGCTCACCGCCGACAAGGCCCTCATCTCGATCGGCTTCGCCCCCCGGACGACCGGGTACGGCCTCGAGAACACCGGCGTCGAGCTCACCGAACGCGGGGCGATCGCGATCGACGACCACATGCGCACCTCGGTACCGCACCTCTACGCCATCGGCGACGTGACAGCGAAGCTGCAGCTGGCGCATGTCGCCGAGGCGCAGGGCGTCGTCGCAGCCGAGACCATCGCCGGCGCCGAGACCATGACGCTCGGCGACTACCGGATGATGCCCCGCGCCACCTTCTGCCAGCCGCAGGTCGCCTCCTTCGGCCTGACCGAGGAGCAGGCCAGGGCCGAGGGCCACGACGTCGTCGTCTCCCGTTTCCCGTTCCAGGCGAACGGCAAGGCCCAGGGACTCGGCGAGCCGGCCGGCTTCGTCAAGCTCGTCGCCGACGCCCGCTACGGCGAGCTCCTCGGCGGCCACCTCATCGGAGCCGACGTCTCCGAACTCCTCCCCGAGCTGACCCTCGCCCAGAAGTGGGATCTCGGAGCAAACGAGCTCGCCCGCAACGTCCACACCCACCCGACGCTGAGCGAGGCGCTCCAGGAGGCCTTCCACGGACTGCTCGGGCACGCGATCAATCTCTAGCCCCTCGCACGCCGCGCCGGCGACGACGGGCTGAACGCCCGCCAGACCTCGTTGCGACGGAGGGGCCGCGCGGCGAGCACGGCAGCACGGACGGCACCCGGCTCCGCCCGGGGGTCCGGTGAGCCCGTCGGCTCGAGCACGCCCTCCACCACCAGCCGCACCAACCTGCGCCAGGCGTCGGGCGCGGCGTCGCGGGTGCGCGCCACGACCGACGCCAGCGCGATGGACACCAGGGCCAGGTCGGTCTCGGCCAGATCGGGCCGGACGCCGCCTTCCCTCGCCGCGCGGTCGGCGATCGCGTCCACCCGCGCTTGCACGCGCTCCCGCAGGGCCGCGAGCGGAGACCCGGGCGTGAACCGGGTCGTCATGATCCCGGCGAACCCGGTCGGACCGGCCTCGAGCTCGCCGACCCCGGTGAGGTAGTCGATCAGCGCGTCCCTCGCGAGGGGCGCCGCCGCGGCCCGCTCGGCCACCCGCAGGATCTCGGTGAGCGGATCGGTGACGACCGCCTCCCAGAGCGCGTCCCGGTCGGCGAAGTGCCGGTACAGGGTCGCGCGAGAGACGCCCGCTCGGGCGGCGATCCGGTCGAGCGGCGCGTCCAGCCCGTCCGCCGCGAAGGTCGCTCGGGCGGCGTCGATGAGCAGCTCGCGGTTGCGGGCGGCATCGCGGCGCGGACGCGGTTCGGGAACGGAGGTCATGCCCCCACCCTAGGGAATACCGGGCTCACCCGTCCGTTAAAACGTACATAACTGTTCGTTTAGCGATCGGAGCCGCCATGCCCACCCCGTCCCCCCTCGAGATCACGACCGGGACGCTCACCGACCACGTGCGGAGGGCCCACGACGGTCGCACCGTGTCGGTGGAGCAGCGCACGCACGAGATCGTCGAGCTCGGCGTCCTCACCGAGGAGATCGGCCTCGACGGCTTCGCGATCGGCGAGCACCACAGCGAGGATTTCGCCGTCTCGTCGCCCGCCGTCGTCCTCGCGTCCGTCGCCGCCCGCACGCGGCGCATCCGCCTGGGCACCGCCGTGACCGTGCTCGCGGCGAACGACCCGGTCCGGCTGTACGAGGACTTCGCGACCCTCGACCTCCTGAGCTCGGGACGCGCCGAGCTGACCGTCGGGCGTGGTGCGTTCGTCGAGCCGTTCTCGCTCTTCGGCGTGCCGGTCGAGAGCTACGACGACGTCTTCGCCGAACGGCTCGACCTCCTGCTGCGGCTGCGCGAGGGCGGTTCGTTCTCGTGGCGCGGACGTTTCCGCCCGCCGCTGCTCGACGCGCGCATCGCCCCCACCCCGGCACAGGCCGCACTCCCCGTGTGGATCGGCGTCGGCGGTACCCCCGCGAGCGCGGAGCGTGCCGGCGCCCTCGGCCTCCCACTGATGATCGGATCGATCGCGTCCCACTTCGACCAGGTGGCGTTCCTCGCGGAGACCTACCGCTCCGCCGGCGCCCGCGCCGGCCACGCCGACGATCTGCGACTCGGGATCGGCCTGCACTCCTTCACGACGACCGACCCGCGGGACGCCCGGGAGATCTACCCGTACTACCGCGACTTCCTGGCCCCCAAGCGGCCGGGCGTCCCCGGCCTGCAGGTCGGTGCGGCCGACTTCGCGGCCGGGTTCGCACCCGACATCGCGCGCGCCATCGGCAGCGTGGACGAGGTGCTGGACACGCTGACCCGCCTGCACCGCCTCGTGCGGTACGACCGCCTCCAGCTGCTCCCGGACTGGGGCGGGATGCCCCGCGAGACCGCCCGGGCGTCCCTCGCGGTCTTCGCGGCCGAGGTCGCGCCGGAGCTGCGCCGGCTGGCGGGGTGAGGCAACCCGCCGCGGTAACCCACCGACACACTCCTGGAATACTCCCGGCTTCCATGTGTTCACATAGACATAGCCGGGCAATGGAGCCTCGAGGCCCCCACATCCACTCTGTATCCGCTCTTCGAGGAGATCCCTTCATGTCGCTCACCGACGTCGCCCCCCGCACCGCCGAGACCGCCGCCCCGCTTCTCCCCGCGCTCGCCGAGCGCTGGAGCCCGCGGTCGTTCGATCCGTCCGCCGACATCGACGAGACCCGGCTCACGGCCGCCCTGGAGGCCGCGCGCTGGTCGCCCTCGGCCAACAACTCGCAGCCGTGGCGCTTCATCGTGGCCCGCCGCGGGACCGCGGAGTTCGACGCCATCGTCGCCAACCTCCTGGGCTTCAACCAGGCCTGGGCCGGCGCCGCGAGCGTGCTCGTGGTCGCCGTGGCCGAGGTGGCGGACGCGGAGGGCGCCGAGCGTCGCTGGGCCACGTACGACGTGGGCCAGGCGGTCGCGCACCTCACCATCCAGGCGCACCACGACGGGCTGCACACGCACCAGATGGGCGGCTTCCAGCCCGACGGGCTGCGCGAGGCGTTCGGGCTGGAGGAGCGCTTCGTGCCGGTCTCGGTGACCGCGCTCGGCCTCCTCGGCGACGCGGACGCGCTGCCCGAGCAGCTGCGGGAGCGCGAGGTCGCCCCGCGCACGCGCCGCCCGCTCGACGAGGTCGTTCTCGTCCGCGCCTGATCTCCGATCGTTCGAAGGCCCTCATCCACCGCGGATGAGGGCCTTCGTCGTGTCAGCGGGGAGCGTTGACCGGCAAGTCCGGCGCGCCGGTCACCAGCATCGTGACCGCGTTCTGCGCCTGGATGCGCACGTACTCGATCTCGGTCCGCCGCGAGAAGTAGGCGATGTGCGGGGTCAGCACGACGTCGTCCCGGCCGAGGAGAGGATGCCCGGCGGCCGGCGGCTCGTCCTCCAGCACGTCGAGCGCGGCGCCGGCGAGGTGCCCGGCGTCGAGTGCAGCGGCGAGGGCGGCCGAGTCGACGAGACCGCCGCGGGAGACGTTGACGAGGAGGGAGCCGGCGGGCATCGCGGCGAGGAAGCCGGCGTCCACCATCCCCGCCGTCTCCGCGGTGAGCGGGAGGTGCAGCGAGAGGACGTCGGAGGCCGCGCGCACCTCCTCCAGCGACGCCCGGCGGACGCCGAGGGCGGCGAGGTCGGCCGAGACCTCGGCGGTGTCCGGGAGCATCGGGTCGTAGCCGACGACCCGGCCGAAGAGCGGACCGGCCAGGCGCGCGAACTCGCGGCCGATCCGGCCGAGCCCGACGAGGCCGAGGGTCTGCTCGCTGAGGCGCGGAGGAGCGGTCGCGGCGCGCTCGTTCCACCGGCCGGGGGTCGCCGACGCCGTGTAGAACGGCAGCTGCCGCGCGCTCGCCAGCAGCAGGGCGAGGGCGTGCGTGGCCACCTCCTCCGTCGCCGCGCCGGGCACATTGGTGACCCACACGCCGTGCTCCGTCGCGGCCTCCACGTCCACCTCGTCGAAGCCCATGGACATGAGCGCGACGACTTTCAGGCGCGGGAGGGACGCGATCACCTCGCGGGTGATGCTCGCGTAGCCCGGGAGCAGCGCGTCGGCATCCCGCGCTCCCGCGATGATCGCGTGCGGGTCGCGGGTGCCGAGCACGCGCACCTCGAAGCCGTTCGCCTCGAGCAGGGCGATGCCGGGCGCGGGGTCGGTGTCGTCGACGTCGGTGTAGACCGCGAGCGGGCGCCGGCCGTCACTCATGTGCGGCGCCCCCCCGCACGATGACCTGCGCCATCGCCGTCATCAGCTCGTAGGCGACGTGCGAGGCCGCGATGCCGGTGACCTGGGCGTGGT
This sequence comes from Actinomycetes bacterium, assembly GCA_023390155.1. GTDB lineage: Bacteria > Actinomycetota > Actinomycetes > Actinomycetales > Microbacteriaceae > Leifsonia. The sequence goes on from JAEWDJ010000102.1 coordinate 14,907, forward strand.
CGTAGGCCGGCGCGACCTCGACCACGTCGGCTCCGACGATGTTCAGGTCGGTCAGCCCGCGGAGCAGGCGCAGCAGCTCGCGGCTCGTGAGGCCGCCGGCCTCGGGCGTTCCGGTGCCGGGCGCGTGCGCCGGGTCGAGCACGTCGATGTCGATCGAGATGTAGAGCGGCCGGTCGCCGATGCGCGTGCGGATGCGGTCGAGGGCGGCGGGGATCCCGTGCTCCTCGATGTACTCGCTGGAGACGATGGCGAAGCCGAGGCGCTCGTCGTCCTCCAGGTCCTGCTTGCTGTAGAGCGGCCCGCGGGTGCCCACGTGGACGGACGCGGTGCGGTCGAGGTAGCCCTCCTCCGACGCCCGGCGGAACGGAGTGCCGTGCGTGATCGGCTCGTCGAAGTAGGTGTTCCAGGTGTCGAGGTGCGCGTCGAAGTGCAGCACGGCGACGGGCCCGTGCTTCTCGCTCACGGCCTTCAGCAGCGGGTAGGCGATGGTGTGGTCGCCGCCGATCGTCAGGATGCGCCGCACCCGCTCGCCCAGATCGCTCGCCGCCTCGGCGATCTGCCGCACGGCCTCGTCGATGTGGAACGGGTTCACCGCGATGTCGCCCGCATCCGCCACCTGCACGGCCTCCCACCCCGAGAAGTCCTGCGCCGGGTTGTAGGGGCGCAGCAGCCGGCTCGCGGCGCGCACGTGCTCCGGTCCGAAGCGCGCGCCCGGCCGGTAGCTGACGCCGGTGTCGAAGGGGATGCCGACGACGGCGAGGTCGACCGCCGGGACGTCTTCGAGGCGCGGCAGCCGCGCGAACGTCGAGAGGCCGGCGTAGCGCGGCGTCTGGGAGGCGTCGGCCGGGCCGATGGGTGTGCTGCTCATGGTGTTCCCCGTACTGCTACTTCGTGAAGGTGGACTGCGTGAGATGGATGAGGTGGAGGCCGCCCGCCTGCCCGGCCGCGGCGACCGCGTCGGCCAGCTCTGCGCCGGTGGCCGCGCGGTGCCCGGTGCCGCCGAACGCGACGGCGACGGCCGCCCAGTCGGGCTGCGCCAGGTCGACGCCGATCGGCGCGATGCCGGCATCCACCTCGTTCTGCTTGATCTCGGCGTAACCGCCGTTGTCGACGACGATGACCGTCAGGTCGAGCCGCTGCTCCACGGCCGTGATGAGCTCCTGCACCGAGAACATCAGCGCGCCGTCGCCCACGACCGCGAAGACCGGGCGGCCGCGCTGGGCGACGCGCGAGCCGATGGCGGCGGGCAGGCCGTAGCCGAGCGTGGCGTACGTCGCCATGTAGGGCGTGGAGTTCGGCGTCGCGACGCGGAGGCGGTTGAGCAGCCCCCAGTAGGCGATCTGGGACGAGTCGGTGGCGACGATCGCGTCGGCCGGGACGGCCGAGACG
>JAEWDJ010000124.1 GCA_023390155.1 Actinomycetes bacterium
CCGTCAAGGAGCGCGTCGGCGAGCACCACGCCGCCGCCGTGCTGCAGGACGCGCGCGCGGCCCTCCCCGAGGGCGTCGAGGCCACCGCCTCCGTCGTTCCCGGCGACAACATCGCGCACGCCGTCGCCACCCTCGACTGGCAGCCCGGCGAGGTCGTCGTCGTCGGCTCCAGCCGCCTCGCGCAGCACAGCCGGCTCTTCCTCGGGACGACCGCGGCCACCATGCTGCGCGAGCTCCCCGTCCCCATGATCGTCGTGCCCCGCACGGCCGCCTAGGAGTCCCACCCGTATGAGCACCCGCAGCGTGGCGGAATCCACCGAGACCGGCTCGACCCGCACCGCGAAGGGCCTGAGCGCCGGCTCGGTCGGCCTGATCGGCGCCGTCGTCATCGGAATCTCCTGCATCGCCCCGGCGTACACCCTGACCGGCGCACTCGGCCCGACGGTCTCCGAGGTCGGCGTGCACCTGCCCGCCATCTTCCTCGTCGGCTTCCTGCCCATGCTGCTGGTCGCCTTCGGCTATCGCGAGCTCAACAACGCGATGCCCGACTCGGGCACGTCGTTCACCTGGGCGACGCGGGCCTTCGGGCCCTACCTCGGCTGGATGGGCGGCTGGGGCCTGATCGCCGCCACCGTCGTCGTGCTCTCCAACCTCGCGGGCATCGCCGTCGACTTCCTCTACCTGCTGCTGTCGCAGGTGTTCCACGACCCCGCCATCGCCGATCTGGCGAAGAACCCGTTCATCAACGTCGCCACCTGCCTCGCCTTCATGGCGGTCGCCACCTTCATCTCGTACCGCGACATGCAGACCACGCAGAAGGTGCAGTACGTGCTGGTCGGCTTCCAGCTGCTCGTGCTCGTGCTGTTCGGCGTCGTGGCGTTCATCCACGTCGCGAACGGCACCGCCTTCGACGCGACCCCGGTGAGCCTCGACTGGTTCAACCCGTTCGGGGTGCCGTCGTTCTCGGCCTTCGCCGCCGGCCTATCGCTCTCGATCTTCATCTTCTGGGGCTGGGACGTCACCCTCACCATGTCGGAGGAGACCAAGGGCTCGCGCTCGACGCCGGGCCGGGCGGCCACCCTCACCGTGCTGATCATCGTGGTGGCCTACCTGTTCGTCTCGATGGCGGCGATCGCGTTCGCCGGCACCGGGCCCGACGGCATCGGCCTCGGCAACCCGGACATCCAGGAGAACGTCTTCTTCGCGCTGGCCGGCCCCGTCCTCGGACCGCTCGCCATCCTCATGTCGATCGCCGTGCTCTCGAGCTCGGCCGCCTCCCTCCAGTCGACGGCGGTCTCGCCGGCCCGCACGCTCCTCGCGATGGGCCACTACGGCGCGCTGCCGGCCCGCTTCGCCCGGGTCAGCCCGCGGTTCATGACCCCCGGCTACTCCACCATCGTCTCCGCCGTCGTCGCGAGCGTGTTCTACGCGGTCATGCGCTTCATCAGCGAGGACGTGCTGTGGGACACCATCACCACGCTCGGGATGATGATCTGCTTCTACTACGGCATCACCGCGTTCGCCTGCGTCTGGTTCTTCCGCAAGAAGTGGTTCGCCTCCGTCCGCAACGCCTTCTTCACCTTCCTGTGCCCCCTCATCGGCGGCGCCATCCTGACGGTGCTGTTCGTCACCACGCTGATCGACAGCCTCGACCCGGACTACGGCAGCGGCTCGAACGTCGCCGGCGTCGGGCTGGTCTTCATCCTCGGCATGGTCATCCTGCTCTCCGGCGTCGTCGTCATGCTCGTGATGCGTCGCCGCCTGCCCGCCTTCTTCCGCGGCGAGACCCTGCCGCGCGCGGAGGCGTGACGCGGCCCGAACGCGTGTGATGAGATCGCCACTGGCGCGGGGTAGACGAGTCAGTACGATGGGCCCATGGTCGTCGACATCGACACGGTGCAGCAGGCGGAGACGCGACGGCAGCGCGCGCTGACCGGATTGCAGATCCTCGATACGGCTCCGGAGGCCCGGTTCGACCGGGTCACCCGGCTCGCGCAGCAGCTGTTCGACGTGCCGATGGTGAGCATCACGCTCCTGGACGGCAACCGGCAGTGGCGCAAGTCGCACCTGGGCCTCACGACCGAGGCGCCGCGCGAGGGCGCGTTCTGCGACGCGACCGTGCAGCAGGATGCGGCGCTCATCGTGGCCGACGCCAGCGCCGACGCTCGGTTCAGCGAGAACCCGTTCGTGCTCGGGGACCCGCACCTGCGCTTCTACGCCGGGGAGCCCCTCCACGCGCCGGGCGGCGAGGCGGTCGGCACCCTGTGCGTGCTCGACACGGTGCCGCGCACGCTGTCGGCGGAGCAGGCGCGCGTGCTGCGCGACCTCGCCGACTGGGTGCAGGCCGAGCTCGACCGCGACGACGAGCTCGACCGGGCGGCGGTCGCGCAGAAGGGCCTGCTCCCGCGCCGCAAGCCGCGGGCGCCCGGGTACGACGTCGCCGCCGCGTGCGAGCCCTCCCGGGGCGTCTCCGGCGACTTCTACGACTGGTACGACGTCGGCGACGACTTCTGCGTCTCCGTCGCCGACGTCATGGGCAAGGGGATGGCCGCCGCGATCGTCGCCGCGTCCGTGCGCACGGCCCTCCGCAGCGCCATGGACCTCGCCGACCTCGAGGCGTCGGTGGAGGCGGCCTCCCGGGTCGTCGAGGAAGACCTGGACCAGCTCGCCACCTTCGTCACCATGTTCCACGCGCGGGTCCACGCCGACGGCGGGGTGGACTACGTGGACGCCGGCCACGGGCTCGCGATCATCGTGCGCGACCGGGGTCCGTTCGAGCGGCTCGACTCCACGTCCCTCCCGCTCGGCATCCCGTCGCCGGAGCCCCGCACACC
>JAEWDJ010000134.1 GCA_023390155.1 Actinomycetes bacterium
TTGATGCACGGCTCCACCTCGCCGTCGAAATACGGTTCGTCGTCGTGCTCCCAGCGCACACCCGCTCGCACACGCTCGATCGCCGCGCGCACCTCCGGCGCCGCGGGATCCACACCGAAGTCGGCGAGCTGCTGCAGGACGAAGTGGGTGGCCGTCCAGGCGTCGAAGAACGGCCGGCTCTCGTCGGCCCAGCCGGGTCGGTACGTGCCGGCGTCCCACCGGCCGTCGGCGTCCTGCGCGGCGAGCGCCTCCGCACCCCACCCCTCGCGGGCGACGCGCGCCCGCTCGGCGGCGACCTCGTCGTCGGAGGCGCCGGTGAGGTCGCGCAGGGTCTGCCAGCGGATGGCCGGGTCGCCGTCGAGGAGCCAGTGGATCGCGTCCATGCGCGACATGGTACTCAGGGGCCGGCGCCGCGGGAGCGGATGCTCGGGCGGGAGGTCGAGCCTCTACCGCCGCGCGTCCTCCACCTCGAGCGCCGAGTACACCGTGCCGCCGCAGTCGGTGCAGGTGCCGCCGGCGGTCAGCCGCAGGGCGCCGTCGACGGCGTGGCCGACCACGACGATGCGGCCGCCGCAGCGCGGGCAGGGGACGACGAGGGGGAGGTCGACGGGCGCGCCGCCGTCGGGGGAAGCGGGGGGCATACATCCCACTGTCGGCTGGCGGGCCGCATCCCGCAAGGACCTTTCGGGATTTCGCCGCTTGCGAGTCCTCACAGGGTCGGGCAGGCTCGGACCCGGCGGATCCACCGAACAGGGGAGCATCACGATGTCGTTCCAGGCGTACCTCGACACCATCGAGGCCAAGACCGGGCTCACGCCGCGCCAGTTCATCGCGCTGGCGCACGAGCGCGGGCTCGACGCGCCGGGCACGAAGGCGGGCGACATCCTGGCCTGGCTGAAGGACGATTACGACCTCGGGCGCGGACACGGGATGGCGCTCGTGCACGTGATCACGAAGGGCCCGCAGATCAGCGCGAAGCACGTCGGCACGGGCGGATCGCACGCGGACGAGTCCGACACACTATGGCTCGACGGGGTGGCGACGAAGCCGCGCTGAGCGACGAAGCCGCGCGAGCGACGAAGCCGCGCTGAGCGACGACTCGGGAGGCTACTCGCCCGCCCACACGCCGTAGCGCACGCGCTCCAGCGGCCACTCGGCGGCGAGCCAGCGCGGGACGGTGGCGGCCAGCGACTCCTCCAGCTCGCCCCCGGCCTCCGCGTCGACGACCCACCAGCTGACGACGGCGTCGTGGGCGTCGTCGTCGGGCTGGTCGATGTAGACGCAGCCGAGCAGCTCGGTCTCGTCGTCGTCGAAGAGCGCATAGTTGAACGACTCGTTCGTGACCATCTCGTCGGCGTGGTGCTGGAGGTCTTCGAGGTCCTGCTCGCGGGTCATCGCGGCCGGCGGCCAGCCCCAGTGCTCGCCGTAGATGCCGAACAGCCGCTCGCGCGAGCCCATGACCGCCGCGAGGTCGAGGTCGACGTCGTCGGGGCGGATCGGGCGCAGGTGGTGGGTGGCGTCGACCTCCACCCGCGGAGGGTGGACGAAGGTGCGGGGCAGCCAGGTCATGCGCGTCCTCTCGCCGTCGGGAGCCGGGCCGCCGATCGGCCCGTCGTGGACAGGATGCCACGGATCGGCCCCGCGGCGAGGAGGCGCGGAATCGGGTCCGCAGGCCCGAGACGGCGGAGGATCCGCCGCCTCGACGGCGTCAGCGGGCGTCGGGAGGCGTGACGAAGCGCTGGGAGCCGTAGTCCCACGACCAGCTCTCGTCGCGCTCGACGCTGCGGATGACGTCGTGGCCGGTGCTCCGCGCGTGCTCGGTCGCGTGCCGCCCCGGCGACTGGTCGCAGCAGCCGATGCGACCGCAGGCGACGCAGCGACGCAGGTGCACCCAGGTGAGGCCGTCGCGGTCGCAGTCCGCGCAGCGCGGCCCCGCCGCGGGCGCGCCGAGGCCTGTGGCGTCGGTCATGGGTGCCTCCTCGTCGATACGGGCAGGGCGATCAGGTGCTCCGCGACGGGTTCGCCCACCGCCAGCTCCCGAGCCCGCTCCAGGACCCCGGCGTCGTACTCGGTGGTCCGATCGAGGTGCTGGCTCACGTGCTCCTGCCACGAGCCGAGGGTGAACGCCTCGACCATCACCGCAGTATCCTCCCGATCGGCGTAGAGGGACCAATCGCGGGCCCCGGTACGGCGGCGGGTGCGCGCGACCAGGGCCATCCGCTTCTCGAACTCGGGGCGGCGGTCGTCGGGCACGGTGTAGCGCACCAGGACGAGGACGGGCGCGTGGTCGCGGTCGGCGTCGGCCGGCCGGGCCGCTCCGGAACCGGAGGCGGCGCCGGAGGCGGCGGCGGTGTCAGAGGCGCCTGCTCCGTCCTCCGACTCCGCCAGCACCGGAGGCACGTCCGTCAGCGGCAGCGGCACGATCGCGCGCCCCTTGCCCTCGGGCGAGATGGAGGGGCGGGCCAGCCCGACCGCCGCGAGCAGCACGAGCAGCACCCCGCAGCCGACCATGACCGGGCCCACGCCCAGCGGTCCGGCGAGAGCGCCGGTGACGGCCGCGCCGACCGCGGTCATCCCGAACAGCACGAGCTGGTAGATCGAGAGGCCGCGCGTGCGCACCCAGACCGGCAGGAACGATTGGACCGTGCCGTTGATCGTCGCGATGACGCCGATCCAGGCGACGCCGGCGACCACGAGCACCGCGAGCACGAGCGGGAGCGACGGGAGCAGGATGATCCCGGCCATGCTGGCGCCGAACACCGCGGCCGCGAGCGAGACGACCGTGCTGGCGCTGAGCCGCCGGCGCAGCGGAGGCAGCACGAACGCCCCCGCGACCGAGCCCACGCCGAGCGCGGCGAGCAGCAGGCCGTAGCCGCCCGCGCCCATCCGGTACGTGCCGCTCGCGACCACCGGCAGCAGCGCCCAAAGCGCGTTCGCGGGCAGGAGGAACAGCGCGAGCCGCAGGTACAGGCCGCGGATCACGCCCGCGTGGCGGATGTAGCGGAGGCCCGCACGGGTCGCGTCGAGGAAGCGCTCGGGGCGCCCGCGCGGCGGCTCGTACCCGCGCCAGAGCAGCAGCGCGCCGAGGAACACGGCGAACGACAGCGCGTTCGCCAGGAAGACGGAGGCCACGCCGAGCTGCGCGACCAGCAGGCCGGCCGCGGCGGGGCCGATCGCGCGGGCGACGTTCACGCCGATGGACGAGAGCACCGCCGCATCCGAGATCAGCGGCCGCGGGACGATGTCGGGCACGATCGCCTGGTACGCGGGGAGCTGCACCGCCGAGCACGCGCCCAGCAGGAAGGTGAGCACCAGCAGCAGGGCGGGCGTCGTCGTCCCGGCGATCGTGAGACCGGTGAGCACCAGCACCACCGCGAGCTGCACCGACTGCACGACGATGAGGACCGTGCGGCGGTTGAGGAACTCCCCCAGCACCCCGGCCGGCAGCGCGAGCAGCAGCACCGGGGCGGAGGCGGCGGTCTGCACCAGCGCGACCACGGCGGCCGGGCTGCCGTGCTCGATCAGCAGCCACTGCGCCCCGACGGTCTGCATCCAGCTGCCGATGTTGCTGACGATGCCGGCGATCCAGAGGACGCGGAAGATGCGCACGCGCAGGGGTGCCAGGGCCGGGTTCATGGCCGCCTCCTCGAGGGGGTCGGGGTCGGGGTAGGAGGTGGGTGCGACGGGCGTGACGCACGGAGCGCGGCCGCGCCGCGTCATCCCGGATACGCGCACGGCCCCGCGGCGCAGGTCCGCGGGGCCGTGCGAAGGCGGGCCGGATGGCCGCGCCGGAGGCTTACTTCTCGACGTCCTCGCCCTTGATGAAGGCCAGGATGTCCTTGTCGAGCTGCTCCTGGTAGGCGCCCCAGATGCCGTGCGAGGCGCCCGGGTAGACCTTCAGGGTGCCGTCCTTGACCAGCTTGATCGACTTCTCGGCCGCCGCGACGATGGGGACGATCTGGTCGTCGTCGCCGTGGGCGATGAAGATCGGCACGTCGAGCGCCTTGAGGTCCTCGGTCTGGTCGGTCTCGCTGAACGCCTTGACGCAGTCGTAGGCGGCGGCGAGGTTGACCAGCATGCCCTGGCGCCAGAAGTCGTCGATCAGCCCCTGCGAGCGGTCGACGCCGTCGCGGTTGAAGCCGAAGAACGAGACGGCGAGGTCCTGGTAGAACTGCGAGCGGTCCTTCAGAACACCCTCGCGGATGCCGTCGAACACCTCGATCGGGGTGCCCTCCGGGTTGGCGTCGGTCTTGACCATCAGCGGCGGGACGGCGCCGGCAGTGATGACCTTGGCGACGCGGCCGTTGGCGAACTGGGCGGCATAGCGAACGACCTCGCCACCACCGGTGGAGTGGCCGATCAGGATGACGTCGTGCAGGTCGAGGGCCTCGACGAGCTCGGAGAGGTCCTTGGCGTAGGTGGTCATGTCGTTGCCGGTGTAGGTCTTGGACGAACGGCCGTGGCCACGGCGGTCGTGCGCGATGGTGCGGTAGCCGGCGTCGGCGAAGAGCTTGAGCTCGAGCTGCCAGGCGTCCGAGCTGAGCGGCCAGCCGTGGCTGAGGACGATGGGCTGCCCGGTGCCCTGATCGGTGTAGTAGATCTCGGTTCCATCGGTGGTGGTGATGTACGGCATCGTCTGCTTCCTTCTTCTTTCGCGGTTCTCGCTGACACGCTGAAGCTACTCGGCCGCGAGGGCGGATGGCAGTGCCGAGTGTCGACACCTCTTGCTACGAATGTCGAGCGCGCCCTAGAGGCGGCCGGTGCCCTCCCACAGGCGCGCGAGCTTCAGGGTGAGGTGGAGGGAGCTGCGGAGCAGGCCGTCGTCGAGGGCGCGGCGCACCGATGGCGGCATGTTGTCGAGCCGGTAGTAGAGCGTGGTGCGGTGGATGTGGAGGCGGTCGCACGCGACCTGGGCGTGGCCTCCCGCATCCAGGTAGGTCTCGATGGTGTGGCGCTGCACGTCGTCGCCGTGCTCGAGCAGGTCGGCGGCGGCCGGCGAGAAGACGGCGAGGG
>JAEWDJ010000450.1 GCA_023390155.1 Actinomycetes bacterium
CCGCACGCGCGTTTGTAACGCTTGCATGAAGAAGCCGGATTTTCGAACGGAGCGGTTCGTCACATTCGGTAACGTGAAACGCACCTGGCCGACGTTTTCCCGCGACGGCTACGCATCTTGGAGGACAACCTTGACAATCACAGCCCGTAAGGCCGGCCTCGTCGGTCTTGCGGCGACCGGCGTCATCGCGCTGCTCGCCGCGTGCTCCGCCGCGCCGTCCGACGACTCGTCGAACGGTGCAGCGAAGAGCGACTTCCTGCCCTGCATGGTCCCCGACTCGGGCGGATTCGACGACCACTCGTTCAACCAGCTCGGCTACGAGGGCCTCACCGAGGCGGCCAAGTCGCTCGGCGTCACCCCGAAGTCCGCCGAGTCCAAGAGCGAGAACGACTTCGCTCCGAACATCCAGAGCATGGTCGACGCGAACTGCAACCTCGTCGTCACCGTCGGCTTCCTGCTCGCCGACGCGACGAAGAAGGCCGCGACCGCCAACCCGGACGTCAACTTCGCGATCATCGACGACAACTCCATCCAGGAGAAGAACGTCAAGCCGATCATCTTCGACACCGCCCAGGCGGCGTTCCTCGCCGGCTACGCGGCCGCGAGCTACTCGAAGACCGGCATCGTCGGCACCTTCGGCGGCATGCAGATCCCGACCGTCACCATCTTCATGGACGGCTTCGCGGACGGCGTGAAGTACTTCAACGACCAGAAGGGCAAGTCGGTCAAGGTGGTCGGCTGGGACGTCGACGCGCAGAACGGCTCCTTCACCGGTGGCTTCGACGCCAACGAGACCGCGAAGAACACGGCGCAGGGCATCATCGACCAGAACGCCGACGTGATCATGCCGGTCGGCGGCCCGATCTACCAGTCGGCCGCGCAGGCGATCAAGGACTCCGGCAAGGAGATCGCGATGGTCGGCGTCGACGCCGACGTCTTCGAGTCGGACCCGAGCGTGAAGGACCTGCTCCTCACCTCCGTCATGAAGGGCATGAAGCCCGCCACCAACGACGTCGTCAAGCAGGCGGCGGACGGCAAGTTCGACAGCACCCCGTACGTGGGCACGCTGAAGAACGACGGCGTCGGCATCGCCCCGTTCCACGACTTCGAGTCGAAGGTGGACCCGGGCCTGCAGGGTGAGCTCGACAAGATCAAGGCCGGCATCATCGACGGCTCGATCAAGGTCACGTCGCCCTCGTCGCCCAAGCAGTAAGCACGGCAGCACTCGACGGGGAGGTCAGCACGGCTGGCCTCCCCGTTGTCGTGCCGTCGTCGCCGCGCACGTGCGGCGAGCGCTTGTCCTCGGCGCTCATCTGAGCAGAGACTGACATATGCGCAGAAGGTAGTGTGAAGACGCGCAGCGAGGCCACAAGCGTTGTCGCGCGCCACAGTTCACTGTCTCTGTGCTCACCACGGGCGAGTAGAGAAGGAAACCCACCCGAATGAAGCTCGAACTCCGCGGCATCACCAAACGTTTCGGTGCCCTGGTCGCGAACGACCACATCGACCTCACGGTCGAACCCGGCGAGATCCACTGCCTGCTCGGCGAGAACGGCGCAGGCAAGTCCACCCTCATGAACGTGCTCTACGGCCTCTACCAGGCCGAGGAGGGCGAGATCCTGCTGGACGACGTGGTCCAGCACTTCGCCGGGCCGGGCGACGCCATGAAGGCGGGCATCGGCATGGTGCACCAGCACTTCATGCTCATCCCGGTCTTCACCGTCGCCGAGAACGTCATGCTCGGCCACGAGCAGACGACGTTCGGCGGTCGCCTCGACCTGGCGGCGGCCCGCGCGAAGGTGCGCGAGATCTCCGCCCGGTTCGGCTTCGACGTCGATCCGGACGCCCTGGTGGAGGACCTCCCCGTCGGCGTCCAGCAGCGCGTCGAGATCATCAAGGCGCTCTCGCAGAACGCGAAGGTCCTCGTCTTCGACGAGCCGACCGCCGTCCTCACCCCGCAGGAGACCGACGAGCTGATGGGCATCATGCGCCAGCTCAAGGAGCAGGGCACGGCCATCATCTTCATCACCCACAAGCTGCGCGAGGTGCGCGAGGTCGCCGACCGCATCACGGTCATCCGCCTCGGCAAGGTCGTCGGCGAGGCCGAGCCGACCGCCACCAACGCCGAGATGGCGTCGATGATGGTGGGCCGCGCCGTCTCCCTCACCGTGCAGAAGGAGCCGGCGACGCCCGGCGACGCCGCCCTCGTCGTGAAGGAGCTCTCGGTCATCGACCCGATCGGCCAGCTCGTGGTCAACCGGGTGAGCTTCGAGGTCCGCGCGGGGGAGATCCTCGCCATCGCCGGCGTGCAGGGCAACGGTCAGACCGAGCTCACGGAGGCGATCCTGGGCCTCCAGCCGCGCGTCGAGGGCAAGATCCTGCTCGACGGCACGGAGATCCAGAGCTTCAGCCCGCGCAGGGTGCTGGACGCGGGCGTCGGCTTCGTCCCGGAGGACCGTAACGAGGACGGCCTCGTGGGCGAGTTCAGCATCCAGGAGAACCTGATGCTCGACCGCTCGACGGGTGAACCGTTCGTCAAGGCGGGCAACATCCAGTTCTCGTACCTGAAGGACTTCGCGGAGGAGAAGGTGCGCGAGTTCGACGTGCGCACCCAGTCGATCGACACCAAGGTCGGCCGGCTCTCCGGCGGCAACGCCCAGAAGGTGGTCCTCGCCCGCGAGCTCAGCCGGGAGCTCCGGCTGTTCGTGGCGGCGCAGCCCACCCGCGGCCTGGATGTCGGCTCCATCGAGTTCGTCCACAAGCGCATCGTCGAGACCCGCGACTCCGGTGTCCCGGTCATCGTGGTCTCGACCGAGCTGGACGAGGTGGCGGCGCTCGCCGACCGGATCGCGGTCATGTACCGCGGGGGGATCGTTGGAATCGTGCCGGGGGACACGTCTCGCGACGTCCTCGGCCTCATGATGGCCGGCGAGTCGCCGGAGCAGGCAGGAGCAGCAGCATGACCGGGACCCCCAGCCAGCCCGTGGCGGCGGCCCAGCCGGCACAGCCGGGTCAACCGGCCGGGAAGCCGGAGAACGACGATCGCTGGAACAAGGCGGTCCGCGACATCATGGGCGGGCCGGTGGTCATCTCCATCCTCGCCGTGGTCCTCGCGCTGATCGTCGGAGCGATCCTCATCGCCGCGACCGATCCCGAGGTGCAGAAGGCGGCGGGCTACTTCTTCGCCCGTCCCGGCGACACGTTCAAGGCCATCTGGGACTCCGTGTCCAGCGCCTACGTGTCGATGTTCCAGGGCGCGATCTACAACTTCCGCCGCCCGACGTTCGCCGCCGGGATCCGCCCCCTCACCGAGACGCTGACCTTCGCCACCCCGCTCATCGTCAGCGGTCTCGGCGTCGCCCTCGCCTTCCGTGTCGGCCTGTTCAACATCGGCGGCCAGGGGCAGATCCTCATCGCGGCCGCGGCCTCCGCGTGGGTCGGGTTCTCGTGGGACCTGCCTCCCGTCCTCCACCTGGTGCTCGCGATCGTCGCGGGCATCGCGGGCGGCGCGATCTGGGCCGGGATCGTCGGCGTGCTCAAGGCGCGGACGGGCGCGCACGAGGTGATCGTCACGATCATGCTCAACTACATCGCGTTCTATCTCGTGGCCTACATGCTGCGCACCCAGGGTCTGCTGCAGGCTCCCGGGTCGAACAACCCGAAGGCGCCGCCCATCCACGACAACGCGGTGTTCCCCGCGCTGTTCGGCCCGCAGTACAACCTCACCTGGGCGTTCGTCGTGGTGATCGGCGCGACCGTCTTCGTCTGGTGGCTGATCAACCGCTCCAGCCTCGGCTTCCGCTTCCGTGCGGTGGGCGAGAACCCCAACGCGGCCCGTGTCGCCGGCATCAACGTCAAGAACGTGTACCTCTACGCGATGCTCATCGCCGGTGGTCTCGTCGGCATCGCCGGCGCGAGCCAGGCCCTCGGCGTCTTCCCGCAGGGCATCAGCTCGGGCGTGGACGCCGGCATCGGCTTCGACGCCATCACGGTGGCGCTGCTCGGGCGGTCCCGGCCGTGGGGCGTCTTCATCGCGGGTCTGCTCTTCGGTGCGCTGAAGGCCGGCGGGTACACGATCCAGGCCGCCAACGACATTCCGATCGACATCGTCCTCGTGGTGCAGTCGCTCATCGTGCTCTTCGTCGCCGCGCCGCCGCTGGTGCGCGCGATCTTCCGCCTCCCGACGCCGGGGAGCTCGCCCCGGAGACAGCGTCCCATCGTCACGAAGGAGGTGGCGGCCAAGTGAGCACCACCGCCCCCGTCGTCCCCGACTCCTCGCCCATCGTCCTGGAGAAGGCCGCGATCCGCTCCTGGAAGGCGCCCATCGCCTTCGCGGTGTTCGTGGTCATCAGCCTGATCCTCTTCCTCGGCTTCTCGCGCCACGGCCAGAGCACCTTCCGGTTCTCGGAGTCGTCGGACGCGATCACGCTCCCCAACCTGACGGTCGACACGTTCTCGACGACCATCGTCGTGACCGTGCTGCTGGCGATCATCACCGGCTACAGCGCGTGGCTCTCCTGGAACGCGCGCAAGACCCCGATCTGGCTGGTCGTCGTCTTCGCCCTGATCTTCATGTTCGGATTCCTGGCCTGGGCGGGATCCGGCGAGCTGCCGGTGCCGGTAACCGGCCTGCTGCTCGGCACGATCAGCCTCTCGGTTCCGCTCGTCTTCGGCGCGCTCGGCGGCGTGATCTCCGAGCGCGGCGGCGTTGTCAACGTCGCGATCGAGGGCCAGCTCCTCGCGGGCGCGTTCGTCTCGGCCATGACCGCGACGCTCACCGGCAGTTGGGTCGTCGGCCTGCTCGCCGCGATGGTCGCCGGTGTGCTCGTCTCGTTCGTGCTCGCCGCCTTCGCGATCAAGTACCTGGTCGACCAGGTGATCGTCGGCGTCGTGCTCAACGTGCTCGTCACCGGCCTCACGAGCTTCCTCTACTCGAAGGTGCTCGCGGCCGACCCGACGGTGCTGAACCACCCGCCGCGCCTGCCCGACTGGCCCATCCCGTTCCTCAGCGACATCCCGATCATCGGGCCGGTGCTGTTCAACCAGACGATCATCGAGTACCTCATGTACATCGCGATCTTCCTGGTCTGGTTCGGGCTGTTCAAGACCCGCTGGGGCCTGCGCCTGCGCTCGGTCGGCGAGCACCCGGAGGCCGCGGACACCGTCGGCATCAAGGTCAACAGCACCCGGTTCTGGAACGTCTCGCTCGCCGGCGCGGTCGCCGGTCTCGGCGGCGCGTACTTCACGCTCGGCTCGGTCGGCGCGTTCTCGAAGGAGATGACGGCGGGTCAGGGCTTCATCGCCCTCGCCGCCGTGATCTTCGGGCGCTGGGATCCGATCCGGGCGACGCTCGCCGCGCTGCTGTTCGGCTTCGCCTCGAACCTGCAGAACGTGCTCGGTATCATCGGCTCGCCGGTCCCGAGCGAGTTCATGCTGATGCTGCCGTACGTCGTGACGATCTTCGCCGTCGCCGGTCTCGTCGGAATGTCGCGCGCCCCGGCCGCGGACGGCAAGCCGTACATCAAGTCATGAGCGGAGCACCGATGACCGACGCCATCGACTGGGCGGCCCTGCGTGCCGCCGCGAAGGCGGCCAAGGAGCGCGCGTACGTCCCGTACTCGCAGTTCCCGGTGGGCGCCGCGGCGCTCGTCGACGACGGGCGGATCGTCAGCGGCTGCAACGTCGAGAACGCCAGCTACGGCGTGACCCTGTGCGCCGAGTGCGGCCTCGTCTCCTCGCTCGCCATGAGCGGCGGCGGCAAGCTGGTCGCCTTCACCTGCGTGAACGGCGACGGGGACACGCTCATGCCGTGCGGACGCTGCCGCCAGCTGCTCTACGAGCACTCGGCCGAGGGGATGCTGCTGGAGACCGTGTCCGGCATCCGCACCATCGACGAGGTGCTGCCGGACGCCTTCGGCCCCCGCCAGCTCGCCGAGTACCGCAACAACGACTAGGAGTCGAGGACCCGTGACCCAGACCGCAGGAACGGTCGAGGCGTTCGACGCCGTCGACCTGATCAGGACCAAGCGCGACCGCGGCGAGCTCAGCACCGCGGAGATCGGCTGGCTGGTCGACGCGTACACCCGTGGCTACGTCGCGGACGAGCAGATGTCCGCGATGACCATGGCCATCTTCCTGAACGGGATGACGCGGCGCGAGATCAAGGACCTCACGCTGGCGATGATCGCCTCGGGCGAGCGGATGGACTTCTCCGGCCTCGGCAAGCCGACCACCGACAAGCACTCCACCGGCGGCGTCGGCGACAAGATCACGCTGCCGCTCATGCCGCTCGTCGCGACCTTCGGCGTCGCCGTGCCGCAGCTCTCGGGCCGCGGCCTCGGCCACACCGGCGGCACCCTGGACAAGCTGGAGAGCATCCCCGGCTGGCGGGCCAACCTCAGCAACGAGGAGATGTTCGCGCAGCTGCGCGACCAGGGCGGCGTCATCTGCGCGGCGGGCTCCGGCCTCGCCCCCGCCGATGGCAAGCTCTACGCGCTGCGCGACATCACGGGCACCGTGGAGGCGATCCCGCTCATCGCGTCGTCGATCATGTCGAAGAAGATCGCGGAGGGGACGGGCGCGCTCGTCCTCGACGTGAAGTTCGGCTCCGGCGCCTTCCTCAAGGACATCGAGAAGTCCCGCGAGCTCGCCCGCACCATGGTCGAGCTCGGCAAGGACGCGGGGGTCGCGACCTCCGCCCTCCTGACCGACATGAACGTGCCGCTCGGCCTCGCCATCGGCAACGCCAACGAGGTGCGCGAGTCGGTCGAGGTGCTGGCGGGCGGCGGGCCGGCCGACATCGTGGAGCTCACGGTCGCACTCGCCCGCGAGATGCTCGCGCTGGCCGGACGGCCGGACGAGGACGTCGAGGCGGCGCTGAAGGACGGCCGCGCGATGGACAAGTGGCGCGAGGTCATCCGCGCGCAGGGCGGCGACCCCGAGGCCCCGCTTCCGGTCGCCAGGGAGACCCACACCGTCGTCGCCGAGTCCGACGGCATCCTCGTCGAGCAGCAGGCGCTCCCGTTCGGGATCGCCGCGTGGCGCCTCGGCGCCGGCCGCGCCCGCAAGCAGGACCCGGTGCAGCACGCCGCGGGCGTCGACCTGCACGCGAAGCCGGGCGACACCGTGCGCAAGGGCGACCCGCTCTTCACGCTCTCCGCCGACGAGCCGGCCCGCTTCGAGCGCGCGCTGGAGGCCGTCGAGGGCGCCTACCGGATCGCCCCGGCGGGCACGCCGTTCACCCGCGGTCCGCTCATCGCCGACCGCATCTCCTGAGCGCCCGCCCTGCTGGGCGCCGCCGCCGACCGATAGATTGAAGGACATGAGCGAACAGAACGCCGGGTACACGCTGGCCGACGGGACCGACATCCGCGCACTGCCGAAGGTGTCGCTGCACGACCACCTCGACGGCGGCCTCCGGCCCGCCACCGTGATCGAGCTGGGCGACGCCATCGGTCTCGAGCTGCCGACCACCGACGCGGGCGAGCTGGCCCGCTGGTTCGGCGAGAAGTCGAACTCGGGATCGCTCGTCGAGTACCTCAAGACGTTCGACCTCACGACCGCGGTCATGCAGACGCGCGAGGGGCTCGCCCGCGTCGCCCGTGAGTTCGTGCAGGACCTCGGCGCCGACGGCGTCGTCTACGGCGAGATCCGCTGGGCCCCCGAGCAGCACCTCGGCCGCGGCCTGAGCCTGGACGAGACCGTGGAGGCCGTCCAGGAGGGCATCGAGGCCGGCGTGCAGGACGTGCGCGATAGCGGCAAGCGCATCCGCGTCGGGCAGCTCGTCACCGCGATGCGCCACCTCGACCGCGGCCTCGAGATCGCCCAGCTGGCGGTGCGTCACCGCGACAACGGCGTGGTCGGCTTCGACATCGCCGGCCCCGAGGCGGGCTTCCCGCCGTCGAACCACCGCGCGGCGTTCGACTACCTCGCGGAGCAGTTCTTCCCGGCAACCGTGCACGCGGGGGAGGCGGACGGCCTCGACAGCATCCGCAGCGCCCTGCTCGACGGCCGCGCGCTGCGCCTCGGCCACGGCGTGCGCATCGCCGAGGACATCGCCATCGAGCGCCAGGACGACGAGAACACCTACGTGACGCTCGGCTCGCTGTCGCAGTGGGTCAAGGACCGCGAGATCGCGCTCGAGACGAGCCCGACCTCCAACCTGCAGACCGGAGCCATCGCCGCCTGGGGCACTGACCTCCTCGACCACCCGTTCGACCTGCTGTACCAGCTGGGCTTCCGCGTCACGGTCAACACCGACAACCGCCTGATGAGCGGCACGACGCTGACCCGCGAGCTCAGCATCCTCGCCGACGCCTTCGCGTACGACCGCACCGACCTGGAGATCTTCCAGCTCAACGCGGCGGCCGGCGCCTTCCTCCCGCTGGAGGAACGTGAGGAGCTGGCCGACATCATCACAGCGGGTTTCGAGGGTTCCTGACCCGCCGGCGGCTACGCTGGGATCATGCCGCTGCCACCGTTGCCCGAATCCGCCGTCACCGTCGGGGCGCACGCCTCCGACTGGCGTGAGGCGGTGCGGTTGGCGGGGGAGGCACTGAGCCGCTCGGGTGCGACGGAGCAGGGCTACGCCGACCGAATGATCCAGGTCATCGAGGAGTTCGGCGCCTACATCGTCATCGCGCCCGGACTCGCGCTGGCGCACGCCCGGCCCGGGCCCGACGTCAACCACGACGGCCTCTCGGTCGTGACGCTCGACGAGCCCGTGGTGTTCGGCCACCCCCACAACGACCCCGTCTCGGTGGTCCTCGGCCTCGCCGTCTCCACACCTGAGGCGCACGTGACGAGCGTCGCGGAACTCGCGAACGTGTTCAACGACTCCGACGCCATCCCGGCACTGGCCGCCGCCCGCGACGTCGACGACGTGCAGCGCGTGCTCGCCCGCTCGGAGGAGGGCGCGCGATGAAAATCGTCGCCATCTGCGGCGTCGGGCTCGGAACGTCGGGCATCCTCAAGGTCAACGCGGAGCGCGTGCTCGACCGCCTGGGCATCGACGCGGACGTGACCGCCTCCGACATCGGCAGCGTCGCGACCGCGGCGGCCGACGCCCAGGTGATCCTGGCGTCGCCCGAGCTGGTCGACCGCATCGGCAAGACCAATGCCGACGTCATCGTGGTCGAGAACTACTTCGACCTGGACGAGCTCGAGCGCAAGCTCGACGAGGCGCTGGGATAGTCCGCGGGATCAGCCCTCGCTCTGCCCGTCCGTCAGCAGCGCCGCGATCAGCCCGGGGAAGCGGGCGTCGAGCTCGGCCCGTCGCAGCTGGATGTCGTGCGTGCGGCCGTTCACGATGGTGTTCGTGAGACCCGACTCGCGGAGCGTCTTGAAGTGGTGCGCCATGGTGGACTTCTGCACGTCGCAGCCCCACTCGGTGAGGGTCTTGGGGTGCGGTTCGCCGTCGGCGAGGACGCGGATCATCTGCAGCCGGACCGGATCCGCGACGGCGCGGAGGAGGTCCACCAGCTCGACCTCGTCCATCGGAGGCGAGGGATATTCCGTCATGGTGCGTCCAATTGTTTGACAATCATCGAACTATCGCCCTACGCTGACCGTATGACGAACATCGAACAATCGTACCGCAGGACCACGCCCGCCCTGGTGGTGCTCGCCCTCGGCCTCTTCGTGGTCGGCACGAACGCGTTCGTCATCGCCGGCCTGCTGCCGCAGATCGCGGACACGCTCGGCAGCACTCCCGGGGCCGTCAGCGTCTCCATCACCACGTACTCGCTGGTCGTGGCCGTCGCAGCGCCGGCGATCTCGATCCTGCTGCCGCGCGTCCCGCGCTCGGCGCTCATGGCGGCCGGACTCGCGATGTTCGCGGTGGGGACCGCCGTGGCGGCCGCCGCGCCGGACCTCGGCTGGTTCATCGCCGGCCGCACCTTCTCAGGCATCGGCGGGGCGGCCCTCGTCCCGACGGCGACCGCCGCGGCGGCCGCACTGGCCGCGCC
>JAEWDJ010000152.1 GCA_023390155.1 Actinomycetes bacterium
TTCTCCTTCTCGGCCGGCGGGGCCGAGGAGATGTCGTCCGTGACGCGCACCGTCTCGACCGCCACGCCCTCCTGGCGCAACCGGCGCTCGGCGGCGTCGAAATTCAGCACGTCGCCGGCGTAGTTGCCGTAGGAGAGGAGCACGCCGCCACCGGACTCGACCTCGGTCGCGACCGCGTGGACCTGCTGCGCCGACGGTGAGGCGAACAGGTCGCCCATCACCGCGGCGTGCGCGAGCCCCGGCCCGACCAGGCCGGCGAACGCGGGATAGTGGCCGGAGCCTCCGCCGACGACGAGTGCGGGCGTCCCGTCCGCGATGCGCGTCGAGCGCACGACGCCGCCGCGCACCGCGCGCACGTACTGCGGGTTCGCCGCGACGAACCCCTCCGTCATCTCCGCCGCGAAGGCGGACGGCTCGTTGTAGAGGCGCGTCACCGCTCCTCCCGCACGATCGCGTCGAGGTGCAGCATCGCCGCCAGGTTCTTGTCGAGCTCGTCGTCCTGGAAGACGCGCTTCCAGTCCTCCTTGATGATCGCCGAGCGGCCGTAGTCCATCGCGATCAGGCACGCCTCGCTGAACGGGTTGTCGCCGCGCAGGCTGTTGGCGAGCGCGACCTGGGTGTGGCCGAGGAGGATGGATCGCGCGGCCGGCTCGGGCACGCCCATGGTGTGCACGGCCTCGTGCAGGGCCTCCTTCAGCAGGCCGCCGATCATGCACGCGATGGTCTCGACCAGGGTCGGCTCCAGCTGGGCGAGCTGCTTGACGGTGACGAAGTGGACGTCGACAACGGGCGCGTAGATCGCGCGCACGACCTCCTCCACCCGTCGCCGCGCCGCGGGGTCGTCCGACTCGACCGCGGCGATCGCGTCCTGCGGGGCCGCGATGCCGCCGAACGTGTCGGCGTACTCCTCGGGCGTGGTGCGCTGCAGGAAGATGGAGGGGTGGCACGGATGCGCGACGGCCTGCACGACGGCGTCGCTCCGGGTGAGGAGGCCCGCGTAGGCGGCGGCCGGGTCCAGGGTCAGCAGGATCGCGCCGGGCTTCAGCAGCGGCACCACCTCGGCCGACACCGCCTGGAGGGCGAGATCGGGGACGGCCAGGATGACGACGTCCGCCCCGTCCACCGCGGCAGCGGTGTCGCTGAGCGCGCGCCCCGCGGCGAGCACGCGCTCGCGGCCGGCGGCCCCGTTCTCGGCGTAGCGCACGTCGTGGGCGGTGCGCGCCAGGTTGTCCGACACCCGGGTGCCCATCTTGCCGCCCGCGCCGATGACGGCGATGGACACGGTCTCGGTGGCGGTGGTCGTCGTGCTCATGCTCTCTCCTTCAGCCCGGCCAGCGTGGCGCGGGTCCAGTCGTCTTCCATCCGGACGGTCGCTGCGGCGTCGCCCTGCCAGGGCAGCCAGTGCTCGACGATCCGGGTGATCCTGCGCTCGTCCGGCCGCACGGCGCGGTCGAGCTGGTCGTAGTCGAGGAGGCCGTCGCCGAAGCGGGCGCCTTCGAGCGTGAAGCCCACCCAGCCCTCGCGCCGGGTGAAGGCGAAGTCCTTGACGTGGACGGACGCCGTGTACGGCGCGCAGCGCTCCACCACCGCCACCGGGTGCTCGAGGGCGGCGACGCAGTTCGCCGGGTCGAGGCAGATGCCCAGCCGATCGCTCCCGACCGTCTCCACGAGCGCGACGAGGTCGGTGGTCGGCACCTGCTCGTACGTCTCGAGCGCCAGCGTCACGCCGGCCCGCTCGTAGGCGGGGAGGGTCGAACGCAGCGCGGCCTCGGCCTCGGCGGGCGTCGGCCGCCACTCGGGGGAGGACAGCATGCTGCGCACCAGGGCTGCGTCGAGGGTCTCCGCGAGGCGCAGGAAGCGTAGGAGCCGCTCCGGCTCGACGCCCTTGGTGCCGAGCTCCAGCCGCAGGCCCAGGTCGGCGGCACGGCTGCGCACGTCGCGCAGTGCGGCCTCCCCGAGCTCGAGGAGCGGGGGATAGTCGCAGATCTGGAACACGGTCGCCCCGAGCGCGGCCGAGTCGGCCAGCTGGTCGGCCAGGCTCCAGGGCTTGTCGACGCGCGCCGACCAGCGCCAGAAGTAGGCGTAGCTGCCGGTTCCGATCATGCGGTCACTATATATCAACCGGTTGACCACTTTCCAGAGTTGGTCGACCGGATGACCGGTCGACGGGAACGAGAGGGTGCGAGAGGGAACGGGAGGATGCGGGAGGTTGCCGGCAAGGGCCGCGAAACGCGCGGCCGCTCCGATCAGAACTCCGACAGCGTGAGGCGGTCCTCCAGCCACGCGATCATGTTCAGCACCGTGAAGTTCCAGTTCTGGAAGCCCTTGGTCATGATCGGCTCGCCGTTGTCGGGGTGGTAGAACTCGTGCAGCGACCCCGAGGTCTCCAGATCGCGCCCGAACAGCTCGACCGTCTTCTTCGCCAGCTCGATCGCATCCTCCTCGAACCCGTACTTCACGAGCCCGCGGAAGACGAGGTAGTTGCTGACGCCCCAGATCGGGCCGAGCCAGTTCGACGGGTTGTTGGAGGCGCGGAGGTCGTACATCTTCTCCAGGCGCGACAGGGTGCGCACGCCGTAGGCGGCGTTGAAGGTGCGCTCGTCGCGCAGCCGCTCGACCATCCGCTCGGCCTGCTCGCGCGAGGCCAGCCCCGCCCACAGGGGGAGGAAGCTGGACCAGTTGTCGACGCGCAGCAGCAGCGACGACCAGGCGCGCGGCGCTCCGCGGTGCAGCCAGTCCTCCGGGTCGATCGGCCGCAGGTTGAGGTCGGCGGAGTAGAAGGTGCCGTCGCGCTCGTCCCAGAGGTGCTCGCTGACCGCGTCCGCGAGGTCCTGGGCCTGGCGGCGGCGCCGGGTCGCCTCCGGGAGGTCGTCGAGCTCCTCCAGCAGATAGCCGAAGGCGAGCAGCTCGCGGTAGAGGAGGCTGTTGAGGTAGATCGAGGCGGTCGACTTCGCCGGGCGGTAGTAGACCGAGGGGTCGTTGTCGACGCCGACCGCGAAGTCGCTCTGCCAGTAGGCGAGCCCGGTCGCCGCGTCGACGTGGCTCTCGAGGTAGCGGTCGACGAACCGGCCGATCGTGCCGAGGTGCGGGCGCACCCACTCCGCGTCGCGCAGCCGCTGGACGAGCAGGGCGGCGTGCTGCGCGAGGACCGGCTTGTGCATGTTCTCCGCGAAGCCGCCGGCGCGCGTCGGGTCGCCGTGGAGCAGCGTCGTGTCGGGCGTGAGCTGGATGGGCATCACGCCGTCCTCGTCGGTGTGCTCCAGGAAGTTCAGGATGCTGCCCCGCTCGTACTCGGCGAAGTGGCCGAGTCGGTCGGTGTCGGCCTCCACCTGGCCGAGGGCGATGCTGGTGGCCCAGGAGTCCCAGTCCCAGAGGGCGGTGGAGTAGTAGGGCGAGTCGGGGCTCGACGGTACCGTGTACGGGTGGGTGAGCTGGCCAGACGGCTCCCTCACCATCTGCTCGCAGTTGGTCCGGATGTGCTCCTCGAGCAGGCGCGTTCGGCGCTCCAGCATCTTCACTCCTCGTTGCGTGTCGGCGATGTGGTCCTATACTAGGAAGTGCCAACCGGTTGACCAAATCATATAATCCGGTCAACCGGTTGCTTGACACCGGCGAAATCCAACAGCTACCGTCTCACTTTGAAACGTCTCAGGAGAGAACGTTCACATTTCAAGGAGGAACTGTGACCACAGCAACGCGTCGGCGCCTGCGGCGCCCGATGCTCGGCACCTTCGCGGCTGCCGGCGCCCTCGCCCTCGTCCTCGCCGGCTGCTCCGGCAGCGGCGGATCCGGCGGCGGCGACATCACCAAGCTCGAGTTCACCAAGAACGCCGAGAACACCACCACCGAGCCCGTCCTCAAGGCGCTGGCGCAGAACCAGTGCGCGGCCGACCAGAAGGCGCTCCCGCTGGAGGTCAGCTCCATCCCGCAGGCCGATCTCGACACGCACATCCAGCTGCTCGCCAGCCAGGGCGGCCTGCCGCCGATGTTCTCCGCCGGCGGGACCCCGGCCGAAGGCACCAAGCTCCTCAAGGCGGGCGTCCTGCCCGACTTCGAGAAGGAGCTGAAGGACCTCGGCGTGCTCGACAAGATCGCTCCCGGAGCCATCTCGACGATCAAGAAGCTGTACGGCGGCACCTTCGACTTCCTGCCGTACCAGTACAACATCGAGGGCTTCTTCTACAACAAGAAGCTGTTCGCCGACAACGGCTGGGCCGTCCCGACCACCTGGGCCGAGATGCTCGACGTCGCCGCCAAGGCCAAGGCGGCCGGTCTGACCGCCTTCTCCGCCTCCGGCGAGCAGGGCTGGCCGCTCACCCGCCTCATCTCGGGCTACCTCTACCGCGACCTCGGACCGGATGCGCTGCAGAAGGTCGCCGACGGCAAGGCCAAGCTGACCGACCCGGACTACGTCGCGGCTGCGCAGCAGATCGCCGACCTCGGCAAGGACGGCTACTTCGGCAGCAACGTCGCCTCCCTCGACTACGACAGCGCGACCAACGAGTTCCTCACCGGCAAGTCGGCCATGATCTACATGGGCTCCTGGCTGCTCGGCAACATCAACAGCGACTCCGACGCCATCGGCGCAGACAACGTGGGCTTCTTCAAGCTCCCGACCGTCGACGGCGGCGCGGGCAGCATCGACCAGTACCCGTCGAACGTCGGCCTGCCGGCCACGTTCAGCAAGGACTCGCTGTCGAACGACGGCGTGAAGAGCTGGCTCAAGTGCATCGCCACCAACTACGGCAACGAGGCGCTCAAGCAGGGCCAGATCACCGGCTTCGTCGCCTCCGACCCGGTGGAGCTGCCCGCGATCTCGCAGACCATCTCCGACGAGATCAAGAACAGCACCGACAGCGTCCTCTGGTTCGAGGCTCTGTTCAACGCCAAGGCGAGCACCATCTCCAACAAGAACGCCGCGCTCCTGGTCACCGGCCAGATGACCGCGCAGGAGTTCATGAAGTCCGTGCAGGACGCGCTGGACGAGGGCTGACCCTCCTCCGCTCACGCCCGCGGGGCGGCACTCGCCAGAGTCGCCCCGCGGGCATCCCCACCCCCCCTGACCGGGCGGAGCGCCTCCCCGTCGCGCCCCGCCTCCCGCGCACCCGCACCACCACGAAAGGCTCCGCCATGAGATCGGTCCTCGGCGACCGCAAGACCATCACGATCCTGCTGGGGCCGGCGCTGCTGCTCTACTCGGCGATCATGCTCATCCCCGTGCTCTGGAGTTTCGGCCTCACCTTCTTCAAGGGGAGCGCGCTCGGCGGATTCGAGTTCGCCGGCGGCGCCAACTTCGCCCGGCTGTTCAAGGATCCGGCCGTGTGGGAGGCGCTCG
>JAEWDJ010000160.1 GCA_023390155.1 Actinomycetes bacterium
GTTCATCTGCGTCTCCTCATCGAGCAACGATCGCAACCGAAACGTTTCGGTAACAGCGGCGCCGCCAGTGTGGCACATCGCGGACCGCGAGCGCAATCGGCGGGTCCCGACGGCGGACAGGCGGATCCACCCCCGCACTGGGTGCGCCTCCCTCTTGACACCATCGCCCGTGTTCTGATCACTCGTGGCTTGTTTATTTGCGCGCCGTAAACGTCCTGTTACCAGTCTGTTTCCGCGGCCCCGATGGCCCTACGCGCGCCCGTAGCCTCCTTTCTGAGAGGCCGTTCAGGCGGGCTCTCGCGCTCCTCTCGCCGCCCGAACCGCCCCCAGCACCCCGCGCCGGACGACACCCCCCCCCCCGCTCGAGCTAGGAGAACCTTGCCTGCACGCATGTCCGTGCGGCGCCGGATCGCACTCACCGTCGCCGCCGCCGTCATCCCCGTCGTCGCCCTGACGACCGCACCCGCCGCGCTCGCGGCACCGGAACCCGATCCGGTCGTGGCGTCGGGCCCCGACTGGGCCGTCACCACCACGCCCGGCGGCTACCTCGTCACCCTCGAGCTCGACGAGCCGCTGCCGATGATCGACGACGCCCCCACCCTGCTCGTCGACGGCGAGCCGATCGGCCTGGCGACCGAGTCGCCCGACGGCCTGACGCTCGGCGTCGTCACGACCGACCCCGCCGTCGCGCGCGCCGACTCCGTGACCAAGGGCTGGTCCAGCGGGGAGGAGGACAAGGCCGCCGAGAGCCCGGTCGCCCCGGAGACGCCGGCGGTGCCCGAGAACAAGACCCTCACCAAGCAGCTCAAGTCGTTCGCCGGGCTGGCCGCCGCCGACGACCCGTCGACGGCCGGCGCGTACGCCGTGACCGAGGCCGAGTACGACTTCGGCGACCAGGCCGTGCCCCTCGCCGCGATCGGCGGCATCCGCGGCGAGCTCACCGGAAAGATGTACCTCACGAACGCCTCGGGCTCGCGCCCGACGATCGTGCTGCTGCACGGCCGGCACACCTCGTGCTCCGGAACCGGCGCGAACCCGCTGCGCTGGCCGTGCGGACCCACGCAGATGAACATCCGCTCCTACCTGGGCTACGAGGGGACCGCACGGTCGCTGGCGTCGCACGGCTACAACGTGCTCTCGATCGCCGCCAACTCCGTCAACTCCAACGACAACCAGCTCGCGCTCGACTACGGCGCGCAGGCCCGCGGCCAGCTCATCCTCGACACACTCGGGATGCTCGCGAAGGCGAACGCCGGCGAGAGCGTCTCCTACGACGACATCACCACCGCCACCGCGTCGGCGCCGAGCACCACGACCACGCGCACCCTCGACGAGGCGCTCCTGCGCGCCACCACCCGCACCGACCAGCCCG
The DNA here is from genome assembly GCA_023390155.1 of Actinomycetes bacterium. GTDB lineage: Bacteria > Actinomycetota > Actinomycetes > Actinomycetales > Microbacteriaceae > Leifsonia. The sequence continues at coordinate 1,373 of JAEWDJ010000160.1, forward strand.
CCGCGGTCTCGACGGTGACCGCCGCCTCTCTGAAGGGCCGGTTCGACCTCGGCCACGTCGGCATCATGGGGCACTCGCGCGGCGGCGAGGGCGCCGTCTCGGCGGCCACGCTGAACCAGGCGCTCGCGAAGCCGTACGGCATCGAGTCGGTGCTGCCGCTCGCCCCGGTCGACTTCGGACGCATGACCCTGCCGGATGTGCCCACCGCCGTCTTCCTCCCCTACTGCGACGGCGACGTCTCCAACCAGCAGGGCCAGCACTTCATCGACGACTCGCGCCACGCGTTCGACGACGACGTGCTCCGCTCGGCCGTCTGGGTCATGGGCGCCAACCACAACTTCTTCAACACCGTGTGGACGCCCGGCCTGTACCCGGCCGCGACCGGCGACGACTGGCGCACGACCGACACCACCTCCACCTGCGCGACCACCGACCCGACCCGCATGACGGCGGCGCAGCAGTACCAGGTCGGCGTCAGCTACATGACCGGCTTCTTCCGCCTCACGATGGGCGGCGAGACGCAGTTCCAGTCGCTCTTCGACGGCTCGGTGAAGCCGTCCACCACCGCGACGTCCTACGCCGACGTGCGCGTGATGGCGACGCAGCCCGCGTCGAAGACCGCGCTCGTCACGGACTTCACCGAGACGAGCTCGCTCGTGCGGGTCTCGGGCGGCGCGACGGCCGCTGTCTGCACGAACCTGACCGGCCGCACGGTGCCGCAGTCCCTGCCGTTCTGCGCCACGACCAAGGCCTCCGCCCAGGTGCCGCACTGGACGCCCGGATCGTTCGCGCCGAACGTCCCCGAATTCCCGGTGACCCGGTTCCTCTGGACGGGCGCGTCGACGACCGACCCGGCCGTGCCCAGCACCGGCGAGCTCCGCATCACCGTCCCGGCGAAGTTCCGCGACGTGTCGCGCCAGGCGCAGCTGACGCTGAAGACCGCCCCGGACGAGGCCGTGCAGACCGGCACCGACTTCACGATCACCGTCGTCGACGGCACCGGCAAGACCTACGCCGTCGCCGCCTCCGCCATCAACCCGCTCGCCGTGAACCGGATGCCGGGCGGCACCAACACGACGCTGAACAAGGTGGTCCTGCAGCAGCTGACCATCCCGACCGCCGGCATCACCGGCATCGACCTGACCGACGTGCGTGAGGTCCGCCTCACCGCGAAGGTCGGGGCCGACGGCACGGGAACGGGCGGCGTCTACCTCTCCGACCTCGCCTTCGACACCCCGTCGGTCGGCACCGCCGTGGTGCAGACCCGCACGACGGTGAACGTCGCCCCGACGGCGGTCGAGGAGGGCTCCGGTCCCGGCAGCGCGGATGTCGCGGTCTACCTGAACCGCGCCGAGAAGTCGGCCGTCACCGCCTACGTCAGCGTCATCGGCTCGGCCACGGGCCTCGTCGGCATCGGGATGGAGAAGGTGTCCTTCGCGCCCGGCGAGACCTGCAAGGCCGTCACCGTCCCGACCCTCGGCAACACGGCGGCCTCCGCCTCCGCCAGCACGGCGTTCAAGGTGAGCGTCACCAACACCACCGACGCCGTGATGGGCGCGAGCGCCTTCGCCAACCTCACCGTCCGCGAGGACGACGGCGTCACCGGCACCGCCACCGCGCTGGCTCCCGTCGGGGCCCAGGGCGACGTCTGCGCCGAGCTCGCCGCGGCCACCACGCCCGTACCGCTGACCGCATCCGCCGAGGACGTCACCCCGGGCGGCGCCTTCACCCTCTCGGCCACGGGCTTCCGCTCCGGCGAGACGGTCGCCTTCCGCTACGGCGCCACCGACCTGGGGACCGCGGTCGCCGCGGCCGACGGAACGGCGACGGTGGAGGTCCCGATCGCGGAGGACGCCGACCTCGGCCCCGCCGACGCGACGGCCACCGGCTCCGGCTCCGGCCGCCGCGCGACGGTCACCGTCTCGGTCCTCGCGCCGACGGAGACGACGCTCAGCGCGACCCCGCAGAAGCCGACCGCGGGCGAGAAGGTCGAGTTCACCGCGACGGTGTCGGGTCGCGACACCGCGGGGACGGTCACGTTCCTGGACGGCGACGCGGCACCGGCGAATCCGACCGCTCGCGCCACGGCGGCCCTCGCCGCCGCCCCGACCGTCCTCGGCGAGGCCGAGATCGTCGACGGCGTGGCGACGCTGACCCTGCCGGCCGGTCTCGCGGCGGGCGACCACACGGTCTCCGCCTCGTTCGCCCGCACGGCCACGGCGAGCGCCTCCACCTCCGAGCCCATCACGGTGACCGTCGCCCCGGCGGCCTCCACGGGCGGGACGGACGGATCGGGCGGCACCGGCGGGTCGGGAACCGCCGTCGCCGGCTCCGGCAGCGCGA
>JAEWDJ010000178.1 GCA_023390155.1 Actinomycetes bacterium
AAGTACACGACCGCCATGACCGTCGGCTTCGACACCGCCGTCTACGCCGACGACTTCGCCACCCCGGTCGCCCGCATCCCGGCCCGTGACTTCCTCGGCCAGCCGACCGTCGTCGTCCCGGTCGCCACCCGCGGCGGCTGGTCGCTCGTGCTCACGCCGAGCCGCAGCATCCTCCCGTCGCAGGCGCCGGCCGGCGCCAGCGCGCCCGCGCAGACCGCCGCCTGGGTCCCGACCGGCGCGCTGCAGCCGCTCGGCCCCCTCCCGAACCGGATCGTCATCTCGGTCTCGGCGCAGACGCTCACCATCACCGACGCGGCCGGCACCGCGCAGCAGACGTTCACGATCGGCGTCGGCACCCCCGAGACGCCCACGCCGACGGGCGTCGCGGGCTACGTGCAGGCCCGCTACCTCGACCCCGCCCAGGACCAGAGCATGCACCGCATCCAGCTGACCTCCCTCCACGCCACCGGCGCCGACGAGCCCTACGGCGGCAGCGACGGCGGTCTCATCGGCATCCACTACCAGGACACCGCCGCGGGAGCGGTCTCCCACGGATGCCTGCGTCTCACCGCCGAGGCGATCGCCGCGGTCGACGCGCTCGCCCTCGGGACGCCCGTGCGGATCACGGACTGAGGCGCTTCACAGCCAAGACAACACCCCTCGTTCACCTTCCGTTTACCACTGCGGGGGACGCTGGTCAGACATCGGGCATAGCGTCACACGCGGGTCGCACCGACCCCGTCCTGTTGTTACTGATCCCCGGAAGGGACAACTGTGAAACTGAAGCGTCTTGGCGCTCCTCTGGCCGTTCTGGCCGCTGCCGCCATCTCTCTGACCGCGTGCGCGTCGAACGAGGGCAGCACCCCGTCGACCACGTCGGCCGCGCCGTCGAACCTCTCCGGAACGCTGAACGGCATCGGTTCGTCCGCCCAGGGCGCCGCGCAGACCGTCTGGGCCGCCGGCTTCCAGGAGGCCAACCCCAAGGTCACCATCAACTACGACCCGCAGGGTTCCGGCGCGGGCCGCAAGTCCTTCATCTCGGGCGCCGCCGACTTCGCCGGCTCCGACGCCGCGCTCAAGACCGAGGAGCTCGCCTCCACGTTCGAGGGCTGCGCCGCGGGCAGCAAGGCCATCGACCTCCCCGTCTACATCTCCCCGATCGCCATCGCGTACAACGTCGACGGCGTGAAGGACCTGAAGCTCGACGCCGCCACCATCGCGGGCATCTTCTCGGGCAAGATCACCACCTGGGATGACGCGGCCATCAAGTCGCTGAACTCGGGCGCCTCGCTCCCGTCGGCCCCGATCACCGTCGTGCACCGCTCCGACGACTCGGGCACCACGCAGAACTTCACCGAGTACCTCGCCGCGAACGCCGCGGACGTCTGGACCGCCCCGGCGTCGCAGACCTTCCCGTTCCAGGTCGGTGACGCGGCCAAGGGCACCTCGGGTGTCGCGGACGCCACCAAGAACGCGAAGAACTCGATCACCTACATCGACGAGTCGGGCTCGGCCGGCCTCTCCATCGCGCAGCTCAAGGTGGGCGACACCTTCACCAAGCTGAGCGCCGACGGCGCCGCCGCGGTCGTGGCCGCCTCCCCGATCGCCGACGGCCGCGAGGCCAACGACCTCGCCATCGCGATCGACCGCAAGGCCGACAAGAAGGGCGACTGGCCGCTGGTGCTCGTCTCCTACGTGATCGCGTGCCAGGAGTACAAGGACGCCGCCAAGGCGGACCTCGTCAAGGGCTACGTCGACTACATCGTCAGCGCGGACGCGCAGAAGGCCGCCGCCGAGCAGGCCGGCTCCGCCCCGCTCGCGACCGACCTCGCCGGCAAGGTGAGCAAGGCCGTCGCCAGCATCAAGTAACACCCCGCCGCTCGGCCTGGGCCGCCTCCGGGCAGCCCGGGCCGAGTGGTGCGTCTCCCTCAACCCCCGCAGCCGCGGGGAACCCGATGAGAGAAAGCTACGAATGACCGCCGGAACCGCAGGAGCCATCAGGCTCAAGCCCAAGGTCCGCCTCGGCGACCGCGTCTTCTCCACGAGCACCGTCGTCGCGGGATCGCTGATCCTCGCCACGCTCGCCGCCGTGGCCCTCTTCCTCATCGTGCAGAGCATCCCGGCCCTCTTCGCCGGCGAGGGCGAGCTGCCGAACCAGGCGACCAACTTCTGGTCCTGGGTCTGGCCGCTGGTCTTCGGAACCCTGTGGGCCGCCGTCCTGGCGCTGCTCATCGCGACGCCCCTCTCGCTCGGGATCGCCCTCTTCATCTCGCACTACGCGCCCCGCAAGGTGGCGCAGACCCTCGGCTACATCATCGACCTGCTGGCAGCGGTGCCGTCGGTCGTCTTCGGCCTCTGGGGCATCGCGACCCTGGCCTCCTTCGTCCAGCCGTTCTACGCCTGGCTCGGGGCCAACGTCGGCTGGTTCCCGCTCTTCGCGCCGCCGGTCTCCGGGACTGGCCGCACCATCCTCACCGCCGCCGTCGTGCTCGCCGTCATGGTCATCCCGATCATGACCGCCATCTGCCGCGAGATCTTCCTGCAGACCCCGCGCCTGCACGAGGAGGCGGCGCTCGCCCTCGGCGCGACGCGCTGGGAGATGGTCCGCATGGCCGTCCTCCCCTTCGCCCGCAGCGGCATCATCTCGGCCATCATGCTGGGCCTCGGCCGCGCCCTGGGCGAGACGCTCGCGATCGCGATGGTCCTCTCCCCCGCGCTGGTCGTGAAGTTCGCGGTGCTGCAGGCGCAGAGCCCGAACACGATCGCGGCGAACATCGCCCTCCAGTTCCCCGAGGCCACCGGCGTCTCGGTCAACGCGCTCATCGCGTCCGGCCTGGTGCTGTTCGTGGTCACGCTCCTGATCAACATGCTCGCCCGCTACATCGTCAACCGTCGCAAGGCCTTCTCGGGAGCCAACTGATGACCGCCACGACCACCGCCCGCCTCTCGGCCCCGATGGGCAACTCCCTCACGGCCGGGAAGCTCCCCCGTTGGGCACCCTGGACGATGCTCGTCGTCTCCTGGATCGTCTTCGGCGCGGTCTTCGCCATCCTGGCCGCCAGCGGCGCCACCGAGGGCTTCAACATCGTGGGCGCCGTCTTCTTCGGCACCGTGCTCTTCGACGTCGCGATCTTCACGACCTCGCTGCTGATCGAGGGCATCCGCAAGGCCAAGGACCGCCTGGTCACCTCGTTGGTCGCCACCGCATTCATCATCGCCCTGCTGCCGCTGATCTCCCTCGGCTGGACGGTGATCGCCCAGGGCCTCGCCCGGTTCGACGTCCAGTTCTTCACGGAGTCGATGCGCAACGTCATCGGCGCCGGCGGCGGCGCGCTGCACGCGATCATGGGCACGCTGATCATCACGGCGCTCGCGGCCGTCATCTCCGTGCCGATCGGCCTGCTGACCTCGGTCTACCTCGTCGAGTACGGGCGCGGGATGCTCGCGCGCGGCATCACCTTCTTCGTCGACGTCATGACGGGCATCCCGTCCATCGTCGCCGGCCTGTTCGCCTACGCCCTGTTCGCGCTGTTCTTCGGCCCGGGCATCCGCAACGGCTTCATGGGCGCCATCGCCCTGTCGGTGCTGATGATCCCGGTCGTCGTGCGCTCGAGCGAGGAGATCCTGCGGATCGTCCCGAACGAGCTGCGGGAGGCCTCCCTCGCCCTCGGCGTGCCGAAGTGGCTGACCGTGCTGAAGGTCGTGCTCCCCACCTCGCTCGCCGGCCTCGTCACCGGCGTCATGCTCGCCATCGCCCGCGTCATCGGCGAGACGGCGCCGCTCCTGATCGTGGCCGGCTTCACGACGAGCATGAACTACGACCCCTTCAACGACCGGATGATGACCCTTCCGGTGTTCGTCTACACCCAGTACACCCAGGCGGCCGGCCTGCACGCGCAGGACTCGATCGACCGGGCCTGGACGGGCGCCCTCGCCCTCATCATCATCGTGATGCTGCTGAACCTCATCGGCCGCATCATCGCCAAGGCCTTCGCCCCCAAGTACGGCCGCTGAGCCGGACCACCCGAGACAGGAACAACACGTGTCCAAGCGCATCGAAGTCAACGACCTGAACGTCTACTACGGCAGCTTCCTCGCCGTCGAGGACGTCAACCTCACCATCGAGCCCCGCACGGTCACCGCTTTCATCGGCCCGTCCGGCTGCGGCAAGTCGACCTTCCTCCGCACGCTCAACCGCATGCACGAGGTCATCCCGGGCGCCCGGGTCGAGGGCGACGTGCTCATCGACGGCAACAACCTGTACGGCGCGGGCGTCGACCCGGTGCTCGTGCGCCGCCAGGTCGGGATGGTGTTCCAGCGCCCCAACCCGTTCCCGACGATGAGCATCCGCGAGAACGTGCTGGCCGGCGTCAAGCTCAACAACCGCCGCATGGCGAAGAGCGAGGCGGACGAGCTCGTCGAGAAGTCCCTGCAGGGCGCGAACCTGTGGAACGAGGTCAAGGACCGCTTGAACCTCCCCGGCTCCGGCCTCTCGGGCGGCCAGCAGCAGCGTCTCTGCATCGCCCGCGCCATCGCCGTCTCCCCCGACGTGCTGCTGATGGACGAGCCGTGCTCGGCCCTCGACCCGATCTCGACCCTCGCGATCGAGGACCTCATCGAGGAGCTGAAGAACGACTACACGATCGTGATCGTCACGCACAACATGAAGCAGGCCTCGCGCGTCTCGGACCGCACCGCGTTCTTCAACATCGCGGGCACCGGCAAGCCGGGCAAGCTCATCGAGTACAACGACACGAACCAGATCTTCTCCAACCCGAGCGTCCAGGCCACCGAGGACTACGTCTCCGGCCGCTTCGGATGACCCGCTGTCCGGCGCGCTGAGCAGCCGCCGAGTACACAGAAAGTGCGCCGATTCGAGGGGAATCGGCGCACTTTCTGTGTACTCGGCTGTTGCTGGGGGTGCTCAGGAGGGGATGGCGACGATGGGGTCGGTGGTTGGGCGACGGGAGCCGCCGGCGGGCTCCACGGTCACGCCGACGGTGTCGCCGGCCTGCATGGTGCCCGCGAGCACCTTCCACGTCGACCCGGTGTCGGCCGCATCCATCGTGCCGGCCGGGAGGGCCTTGCCGTCGCGGATGTACCAGAGCTCGTAGGTCTTGTCCTTCGGCAGGCTCGGGAGCTCGCTCGCGATCAGGGCCGAGCTGCCGAGGGTCGGCGACCAGACGAGCGTCGCCGTGCCGCCGCCCGACACCGCCGCGGTCGCGCGCTGGGCGTCGGGCGCCGCGTTGATGGCGGCGAGAGCGGAGGCCTGCTGCTGCTGGGTGGAGTCGTTGCCCGCCAGGGAGCTGCCGAGCACCGCGCCGCCGAAGAAGAGGACCACGGCCGCCGCGGCGGAGGCTGCGATGGCGACGGGACGGGAGAACCAGCGGCGCTGCGCCTTGCGCTCGGCGGGGGTGGACGCGGGTGCGGCACCTGAGGTGGCTGAGGTGACTGGGGACGCAGGTG
>JAEWDJ010000187.1 GCA_023390155.1 Actinomycetes bacterium
GGTGTGCCTCATCCTGATCGGCGTGCTGCTGGCCGGAGTCGGCGTCTTCCCTCTCACGGTCTCGCAGATCCTCCACAACGTCTCCGCCGTCGGGATGGTGATCGTCTTCGCGCTGCTCGTGTTCTGGGTCCGTCCCGCGCTCCCCCAGGCTCCGGCCGCCTTCTTCGTGCTCGGCTACGTCTTCTTCGCCACGATCGTCGCGGTGCTGCTCTTCTTCGTCGTCGGCTACTACGTGCTCACGGCGGCGGAGCTGGTCGCCGGCGTGCTCGTCTTCAGCTGGCTCATCGTGTTCCTCCGCGTCAGCGGGGCGGCCCAGCGGTCCGTGCCGGCCGCGAAGGACGGTCTTGCCGCGGCCTGATGCACGGGTGCATCATCTGGCCACGCGGCGGGACCCTCCCGCAGCCGTCCGCCCGGCCCCACCGCGGCGGCCACACGAAAGGCGGTTCTCATGTCCGAGGTCCACACCACCGGCTGGGTCGGCTGGGCGTACTTCGCGTCGATCCTGCTCTTCATCGGGGCGGCGATCGACATCTTCTACGGGTTCATGGCCATCATCGGTCCCAACACCGCCTATTTCGCCGTGGCGGGCGAGGGGGTGGCGTCGTTCAACGTCGCCGCCTGGGGCTGGTGGTCGCTGATCGTCGGCGTGCTTCTGCTCCTGGCCGGCGTCTTCCTCCTGCGCGGGGCGATGTGGGCCCGCGTGTTCGCGGTCGTGATCGCCGCGCTCAACGCGATCTCCCAGCTCATGTCCCTTCCGGCGCAGCCCTGGTGGTCGATCGTGATGGTCGCCGTCGACCTGCTCGTCATCTACGCCGTGACCGTGCACGGGAGGGAGCTGCGCGCCTGAGCGGGCTGCTCACCAGCACGCCTCCGCGGACCGGAGCCGGTCGGGTCCGGTCCGCGGATCCGCTGGGCCACGCGGAACACGCCGTCGCGCCGACTCCGCCCCGTGCGTCGCACGCCCAGTAGTGTCGTCACCGGGGCGCGTCCCGCGCGGCCCTCCGACGAAAGGGTAACGATGACCTCCACCGATCCCGTCGACGCGGTGCTGCACGACTTCGCGCTCGACGCCAAGAACCTGACCCGCTCCGCCATCAACGGCATCCGCGCCACGCTCGGCATCACCGGCGCCGTGGCGGTCATCCTCGGGGTCGTGCTCCTGTTCTGGCCCGTCAAGACCATCGGCGTGCTGGCCGTCTTCCTCGGCATCTACTTCGTGATCGCGGGCGTGATGCGCCTCGGCGTCGGCATCTTCAGCCGCGGCATCGGCGGCGGCCTGCGCACGCTGAACATCCTCCTCGGCGTGCTGCTCGTGGTCGCCGGCGTCGTCTCGCTCAAGAACGTCGCCACCGCGGCGACCGTGCTCGTGATCTTCGCCATCGCCTTCGTCGGCGTCGGCTGGATCATCGAGGGCGTCATGGCGCTCGCCGAGTCGGGCCGCACGCCCAACTCGGGCTGGGCGATCGCGTTCGGCATCCTCAGCATCCTCGCCGGCATCGTCGTGCTCGTGCTGCCGGCGTCGTCGGCCGCGTTCCTCATCCTGTTCGCCGCGATCGCACTCATCGTCCTGGGCGTGATCGGAATCGTTCGCGCCTTCACGTTCGGGCGTGACGTGCTCGCGGCCGCGAAGTAGGCCGCACACCCGCTCCACCAGCAGACCACGACGGCCCCGCCTCGAGAGAGGCGGGGCCGTCGTCACGTGCGGGCCGGGCGTCGGGTCCGCCTCAGGCGCGGTTGGCCGCCGAGGGGAGGTGCGTCGCCCACCACTCCAGGATGATGTCGAAGCGCTCCCGGCGGTGCCGCGGGCGCCCGCTGCGGCTGAGCTCATGGTCCTCCCCCGGGAACACCACCAGCTCGGCCTCGGCCCCGTTGCGCTTCAGCGCGGCGTAATACCGCTCCGCCTGGCCGAGCGGGCAGCGCAGGTCGTCCGCGGAGTGCATGACGAGCGTGGGCGTGCGCACCCGGTCCACCACGGCCTGCGGGCTCTGCGACCGCATCAGCTCGGGATCCGTTCCCGTGTACTCGTCGCCGAAGAAGCTCCCGATGTCGCTGGTGCCCACGAACGCGTCCGGGTCGAGGAACCCGCGCTCGACGATCGCGGCGGCGAAGCGGTGCTCGTGCGCGATGGTCCAGGCCGTCAGGTAGCCGCCGTAGGAGCCGCCCATGATCCCCACGCGCTCGGCATCGAGTCCGGGCGTCTCCGCGATGGCCCCGTCGAGGAAATCGAGGACGTCGGTGAGGTCCACCGTCCCCATCCGCTGCCGGATGACGCGCCCGTGCTCCTGCCCGTACCCCGCGGCTCCGCGCGGGTTGCACATCACGACGGCGTAGCCCGCCGCCGCATACACCTGGGCTTCGTCGAACAGCGCGCCGGTGTAGGAGGCATAAGGGCCGCCGTGGATGTTCAGGAGCACCGGGTGCGGTCCCTCGCCCTCCGGGACCACGACCCAGCCGTGCACCGGGTAGCCGTCGCGCGCGGTCACCGTGAGCTCCCGCGGTGTGAGCACCCCGGCCGAGCGGAGCGGCGCGGAGAAGTCGGTGAGCCGGCGCGGGCCCTCCGGCCCCAGCACGGCGACGTCGCCCGCGGTTCCGGCGTCCGAGACGGAGAGGACGACAGTCTCGCCGGCGACGCCGACGCCGACCACGACCGTCGTGTCGTCGGTGAGACGGGTCGAGCGCCCGTCGGCCGTGACCTCCGTCAGCACCAGCGCGCCGCGGCTGCGATCGCGCACGAGCACCGAGTCGTCCCGGTACGCGACGATGTCCGACTCGGTGTAGTCCTCGGTCTCGGGATCGGTGAGGAGGCGCGGGGCGGCTCCCGCCGCCTCGACCGCATAGAGGGCGGCGTTCCGGGCGACGAAGTCGCGTCCGGTCTCCCCCACGTCCTGCGCGGTGAAGTACAGCACGCCGTTTAGTCCGTAGGCGACGTCGGCGACCGAGTACGAGCCGTGCGCGAGGATCGCATCCACCGGCTCGCCCGACCCGTCGAGCGGCAGCAGGAAGACGCTCGAGCGGAGGTCGTCGTCCCGCGTGTCGTGACGCGCAGAGACGAAGGCGAGGGTGGCGCCGTCGGGCGCGAAGGCGATCGGCCCGTCGTCCCAGGGGCCGTCCGTGAGCTGGCGAGCCTCGGGCACCGCGGGCGCCGCAGCCGAGGTCCCGTCGGCCTCCGCGACCGGAGCCGGCGCGGGCTCCGCCCACACGTCGGGCACCGGCACGAGGAACACGTGCGCACGCCGGTCGGTGATGTAGCCGAGACCGTTCGCGCGGTAGTTGAGCACGTCGAATCGGCGCGGCCGCTCGCCGCCGGCGTCGATGCCCTCCACCGTCCCGTACCGGCCCTGCTCGGGAACTCGGCTGACGAACGCGAGCGAGCGGCCGTCCGGCGCCCACGCGAACGTCGAGACGCCGAGCGTGCGGTCGGTCACGCGCACCGGCTCGCCGCCGGCCGCGTCGACGACGAACAGCTGCGGCGCCGCCTTCGGCTCCGCCCGGAGGAACGCCAGCAGGCGCCCGTCCGGCG
>JAEWDJ010000194.1 GCA_023390155.1 Actinomycetes bacterium
GACTACGGGCAGCAGCCGCAGCAGCCGCAGCAGCCCTACGGTCAGCAGCCGCCGCAGCAGCAGCCCTACGGCCAGCCGCAGCAGCCGTACGGCCAGCAGCCGCAGCAGCCGTACGGGCAGCCGCAGCAGCCCTACGGCCAGCAGCAGCCCTACGGCCAGCAGGCGCCGCAGCAGCCCTACGGCCAGCAGCCCGCCCCCGGCTACGGCGCTCCCGCCTACGGCCAGCCGGCGCCCGGCTACGCGCAGCCCTACGCAGCCCCGGCCAAGTCGCCGATCCTCAGCATCCTGTCGCTCATCGGCGGCATCGTCGGCATCGTGCTGAACATCGCCTGGGGGGTCGGCGTGCTCTTCGGCATCGCCGCGGTCGTCCTCGGCTTCCTCGGCCGCAGCAAGGAGCCGCAGGCCAAGGGCTTCTGGCTGACCGGCCTCATCCTCGGCTTCGTGAGCATCGCGATCGCGATCATCGTGTGGATCGGCCTGGCCATCCTGTTCGCGAGCTTCACGGCCAGCTACAACACGTACTGAGCCGGGTCGGGCGGCCTCACAGCCGCTCGGCCAGCAGCGCGGTGTGCCGCCCGGCGATCCTGGTGAGGATCAGGGTCGCCGAGCGGTCACCACTGAGCGCGAGGCGCTTGCGGAGCGCGGCGGGGTCGACATCCACGCCGCGCTTCTTGATCTCCAGGGTGCCGATGCCGCGCGCCCGCAGCGCGCGCTTCAGATCGCGCTCCCCGAAGGGCAGCGTCTCGAGCACCCGGAATCCGGCGGCGAACGGCGTCTGCACCGGCTCGTCGGCCGTCACGTAGGCGATGCCGTCCGCGAGCATCCGGCCACCGATCCCGCGTGTGAGGTCGCCGATGAGCCGGGCGCGGATGACCGCGCCGTCCGGCTCGTAGACGTACTCGCCGAGCTCGCCCGTCTCCGCGTCCTCGCTGTCCGCGTCGGCCGTCAGCTCGTGCGCCTCGTCGCCGCGCAGCACGAGGGCCGCGCGCCGGACGCCCGGTCGGGTGAGGGCGCCGAACCACAGCCCGAGCTCCACGACCTGGCCGTCGGCCGAGATCCACTGCGCCTCCGCGTTGGAGGGGATGAGGTCGCGGTCGAACCCCGGGCCGAGCTTCAGGCCGACGGATCGCCCGGTGGCGATCTCGTACGCGAAGCCGAGGGACGGCGTGTAGTCGTCGGGATCGGTGAGGCGCTCGGTCTGGGCGTGCCCGGCCGTCCGCCGAGCCGGGTCGAGGAACACGCCGTCGACCTGCCGCAGGTCGGTCTGCTCGGCTCGGCCGTGCACCACCGTCGCCGTCGGGAAGGGCGCGAGGTTGTAGGCGGCGATCGCCGCGGTCACCTCGTCCGCCTCGACCGCGGTGACCTCCAGGTCGATGGCGGCGAGGGCGAGCGCGTCGCCGCCGATGCCGCAGCCGAGGTCGGCCACGCGGTTCAGGCCCGCCGCGCGGAACCGCCCGGCATGGCGCGCGGCCACGGCGAGGCGCGTCGCCTGCTCCAGCCCCGCCTCGGTGAAGAGCATGCGGGAGGCGAAGTCGCCGAACTTCGCGTTCGCCTTGCGGCGCAGCTTCGACTGGGTCAGCACGGCCGCGACGAGCCCGGGGGAGTGCCCCTGCTTGCGGAGGTCGGAGACCAGTCGCAGCACGTCCTTCTCGGTCCGGTACGGGGGCAGGGAGTCGAGCAGCCGGAGCCCTTCCTGGCTCAGCAGTTCGACGAGTTCGGACCGTTCCATGACCCTCACGCTACCTCTTGGCACTCACGTTGCGTGACTGCTAACGCACCCTCTAGACTCTCGTTAGCACTCGCAGTGCGAGGCTGCTAATCACGTCTTCTGTCAAGACACCGTTCGTCATAGGAAAGGGGTCAACGTGTCGGTCTCCATCAAGCCGCTCGAAGATCGCATCGTCATCAAGCAGGTCGAGGCTGAGCAGACCACTGCGTCCGGTCTGGTCATCCCCGACACCGCCAAGGAGAAGCCGCAGGAGGGCGAGGTCGTCGCCGTGGGCCCCGGCCGCATCGACGACAACGGCAACCGCATCCCGCTCGACGTCGCCGTCGGCGACAAGGTGATCTACTCCAAGTACGGCGGAACCGAGGTCAAGTTCGGCGGCGAGGACTTCCTCGTCCTCTCGGCCCGCGACGTGCTCGCGGTCGTCGTCCGCTGACGCACCCCGCTCCACGACCGGCCGGTATGCCCTTGGCATCGGGGCCGTCGTCGTTCTGCGGCGCTGTCGGCACGCCTCGCTAGAGTCGACGGGTGGCACCGCCTCCTCCTCCCACCGAACACCGCACCTCCGGGCTGCTCTTCGCGATCTCCGCGCACGTCCTCTGGGGTGTGCTCACCCTGTACTTCATCGCCCTGACGCCGACGACGGCGTGGGAGATCGTGGCGTGGCGGGTGATCTTCTCGCTCGTGTTCTGCGCCCTGCTGCTGACCGTCACGCGGGCGTGGCGCCCGTTCACGTCGCTGATCCGCTCCCCGCGCATCCTCTTCACGATGGGCCTCGCGGGCGCGCTGATCTACGTGAACTGGCAGACCTACGTGCTCGCGACCGTCACCGGGCACGTGGTGGAGGCGGCACTCGGCTACTTCATCAACCCGATCGTCACGGTCCTGCTCGGCGTCCTCGTCCAGCGCGAGCGGCTGCGGCCGGCCCAGTGGGTCGCCGTCGGTCTGAGCGCGGTCGCCGTCGTCGTGCTCGCGGTCGGCTACGGCGCCTTCCCGTGGATCGCCCTGCTGCTGGCCTTCTCGTTCGGGTTCTACGGCCTGATCAAGAAGCGTGTGGGGCCGACGGTCGACGCCGTCTCCGGGCTCACCCTAGAGACCATGTGGCTGACACCGGTCGCCGTCGTCCAGCTGGTCGTGGTGGGCCTGACGACCGGGATCACGCTGGGGGCGTACGGCCCCTGGCACACCGTCGCCCTCGCCGGCGCCGGCGTCGTGACGGCCGTCCCGCTGCTGTTCTTCGCGGCGGCGTCGCGCCGGCTGCCGCTGGTCTACCTCGGATTCGTGCAGTACGTGACGCCGCTCATCCAGTTCCTGGTCGGGGTGTTCGTGCTGCACGAGGCGATGCCGCCGGAGCGCTGGCTGGGCTTCGGGATCGTGTGGCTCGCGCTGATCGTGCTCAGCGTCGACATGATCGCCGCCGCTCGCGCCGGTCGCCGGGTGGCACGGCTAGCGTAGGGGCGTGGCCATCTCCACCGACTTCGACGAACTCGACGCCCGCATCGCGGCAGCGCTCCAGGCGAACGGACGCGCCAGCTGGGGGCTGATCGCCAAGGTGATCGACGCGCCCGTGCGCACGATCGCCCGGCGAGGCCAGCGCCTCTTGGATGTCGGGGCGGTGCGTGTCTCGACCTACCTCGACACCACGCGGGTCGGGGATGCGCGGCCCTTGATCATCCAGATCGGCACGCGGCCGGGGCACGCGCTCGCGGTGGCCCGAGCACTGGCCACCCGCTCGGACGCGTCGAGCGTGTCGGTGCTGGAGAGCGGCGCGGACGTGATCTGCCAGCTGATGCCGCGCACGCCCGAGGAGAGCGCGCGTCTCGTCGTGGAGGAGCTCCCCGAGCTCGACCACCTGGTGTCCGTGCGTGTGGGGACGGTGCTCAAGTTCTTCCGCTCCGGGTTCGATTGGACCGCCATCCCGCTGCCCGACGAGACCCTCGCGCGGCTGCGCAGCGGCGATGAGGAGGCGCCGCGCGCGACCGGGCGTGTGGTCCTCACCGCGGACGACGACCGGCTCGTGGCCGTGCTCGCCGAGGACGGCCGCGCCACCGCCAGCGACGTCGCCGATCGCATCGGGGTGACGCCGCCGACGGTGAAGCGCCGCCTGGACGCACTGCTCGCGGCGGGTGTGCTGCACGTGCGGACCGAGATCAGCCCCGCCCTGCACGGCTTGCGGGTGGAGGCGCTCACCTGGCTGCAGGTCTCGCCGGACCGGGTCGAGGAGGTCGGCGAGGCGCTGGGGCGGCACCCCTCCGTCCGGTTCTGTGCGGCGTGCACGGGGGCGACCCAGCTGCTGGTGGACTGCGTGGTGGCGGACGAGCAGGCGCTCTACCGGTTCCTCACCGAGGATGTCGCTGCGCTCGAGGTCACGGCCGCCCAGACCTCCGTCGTCCTGGCGCCGGTCCGACGAGGTCCGATGTTGGTCCCCGAGATGGCAGATGTGGCTGATTTGTAAACATCGTGTTGCAGAAGTGGCCGAAACCTAAATTAACGATTGCGATTGTGGCCGTTAACGCATAACCTCACTTCAACCACGGAGAGAGGGCGGCAATGGGACACACCTGGCAGCACGAGGCGGAGGGCCTGGTCTGGGCGACCGAGCCGCTCGTGGACGGCCGCCGCCGCCCCTCCGACTCCACGGGCGCGTTCGAGCTCGTGAGCCCGCGCGACGGGGCTGTGCTCGCCGAGGTGGCCGACGGGACGGCCTCCGACATCGACGCAGCCGTCCGTTCCGCCCGCGCTGCGTTCGACAGCGGCGTCTGGTCGCGGGCAGCCGCCATCGAGCGCGGCCGCACCCTGATGCGCTTCGGTGACCTGGTCGAGGCGAACGCTCGTGAGCTGGCGCTGCGCATCGCTCTGGAGATGGGCAAGCCCGTGCAGGACGCCCTCGGCGTGGAGCTCCGGGCGGTCGCCCAGTGCCTGCGCTGGTACGGCCAGTTGGCCGACAAGCTTCCCGACGAGGCGCCGCAGGGCACGCCCGACGCTCTCGCCCTCGTGACCCGCGAGCCCGCCGGCGTGGTCGGCGCCGTCGTGCCGTGGAACTTCCCGCTCACCATGACCGCGTGGAAGCTCGGACCGGCGCTCGCCGCGGGCAACAGCGTCGTGCTCAAGCCGGCGGAGCAGACCAGCGTCTCCGCTCTCCGCCTGGGGGAGCTCGCGCTGCAGGCCGGCCTCCCGGCCGGCGTCCTCAACGTGGTCCCCGGCCGCGGCGACACCGTCGGCGAGGCGCTTGGCCGGCACCCGGACGTCGACGTCCTGACCTTCACCGGCTCCGTCGGAGTCGGCCGCCGTTTCCTCGTCTATTCGGCGGAGTCCAACGGGAAGCGGGTCTGGCCCGAGCTCGGTGGCAAGTCCGCCTCGGTCGTCCTGAGCGACGCCGACATCGCGGCGGCCGGGCGCACGAGCGCCTGGGGCGCCTTCTACAACCAGGGTCAGATGTGCAGCGCGTCCTCGCGGATGGTCGTCCTCCGCGACGTGCACGACCGCGCGGTCGAGGCCGCCGTTGCCCAGGCCGCGGCGATGGCGCCGGCGGACCCGCTGAGCGGGGACGCGGCCAGCGGCGCCGTGGTGAGCGAGCGCCAGCTCGAGCGCATCCTGGGCTTCGTGGAGCGTGCCATCGCCGACGGCGCGACGCTCGCCGCCGGCTCCGCCGCTCGCCACGACATCGGCACCGGACGAGGCAGTTACATCGCCCCGATCATCCTCACCGACGTGCGCCCGGACATGGAGATCGCGCAGGCCGAGGTGTTCGGACCCGTCCTCTCCGTGCTCGCGGTGGACTCGGTCGACGAGGCGGTCACGGTCGCGAACGGCACGCCGTTCGGGCTCGGCGCCGGGCTCTGGACACGCGACCTCTCCGCCGCGCACCGCGTCTCGCGCCGGCTGCGCGCGGGCACGGTCTGGGTGAACTGCTACGAGGAGGGCGATATGTCGATGCCCTTCGGCGGTGTCGGCGACAGCGGATTCGGCCGGGACAAGGGCGCGCACGCGGTGGACAAGTACACCGACGTGAAGAGCACCTGGATCGAGCTCGGCGCATGACCGGCCCGATCATCGCCGTCACCGTCTGGCGCCGACCGCTCGCGACCGGGCTGGGCGAGCGCACCGACCTCTACACGCTCGGCGGAGAGTACGCCGACAGCGTCCAGGCCGCGGGCGGCATCCCGCTGCTGGTGCCCGACATGGTCGAGTCGGACATCCCTGCGGTCCTCGACCGGGTTGACGGTCTGCTGCTCTCCGGCGGGCAGGACGTCGGCGACGGCGCCCGCGACGCCACAGAGCATGCGCTCCTCGCGGAAGCCCTGCGCGTCGGGATGCCGGTCTTCGGCATCTGCCGCGGTCTCCAGCTCCTCAACGTCCACCGGGGCGGCACGCTCGTACCGGACCTCCCCGGGACCACCGACCACCCCGCCGTCGGGAGCGGGGAGGAGCGGCTCAGCCGGCATCGGATCGTGGACGCTGCCGGCTGGGTCGCTGAATCCCTTCCCGACGACGGCATCGTCAACTCCATCCACCACCAGGCGATCGACCGCCTCGGCGCCGGGCTGGCCATCGCCGCCCGGGCCGAGGACGGGACGGTCGAGGCGGTGGCCGGGACCGACACCACGCGCTTCCTCCGGGCCGTCCAATGGCACCCGGAGAAGATGCCGGGCGTCGACGGGCGCGCTCACGCGACGCGCCTGCTCGCGCCCTTCGTCGCGGCCGCAGCCGGCCACCGCCGGCTCGCCCCCTCCACCCCCACCCACCCCCTGAGAAAGGAGTTCGTGTGAGCACGACCCCCCAGCGCATCTTCCTCGAGTTCGAGGGAGGTCCGCGCGCCGAAGCCACGCTCCTGCTCGACGCCGCGCCGAAGACCGCCGAGGCGATCTGGAGCGCGCTCGAGACCCCCGTGAGCGATGACGTGATGCACGCGATGTACGCCGGGCCGGAGATCATGTTCGGCCTGCCGCAGAGCGCGCAGACGTTCGACCCGACCGCCCTCCCGGCGGAGAACCAGCAGGTCATCCCCGCCGCGGGCGACCTGGTCTGGTTCTTCCAGCCCAAGGAGCTCATGGCCGGGCTCGACTTCGAGCTGTGGGAGGTCGGCATCTTCTACGGCAAGGGCGGCCGGATCTTCGGCCCCCTCGGCTGGACCCCCTGCACCATCTGGGCGTCGATCACCAGCGGACTCGAGGAGTTCGCCGCGGCGTGCCAGGAGACCCGCACCATCGGACTGAAGCGACTCACCATCGGGAGAATCGAATGACGATCACACGCACCCTGCGCCGCGGCCCCGTCGCCGCGGGCATCGGCCTCGCGGCCGCGGCGGCCGCGCTGCTTACCGGCTGCAGCAGCACGACCGCCGCCTCCTCGGGCTCATCAACCCCCGCCTCCTCGGCGGCGACCGTGAAGCTGCCCGACTCCTTCGCCGGCAAGACCCTCGTGGCCCCCGCCGTCACCGGCTACCCGCCCTACGCGTACCTCGACGGCGGCAAGATCGTCGGCATCAGCACCGACCTCGCCACCGCCGTCGGCGGCCCCTGGGGCACGACGGTCACCCTCAAGCAGGACTCGTTCGAGAACGCGCTCCTCGGCGTCAACAGCGGCACCTACTTCGGCGCGTTCGGCGCCGACGTGACAGCCGAGCGCGAGAAGACCTTCGACCAGGTGTCCTTCCTCGAGGACCACTACCAGTTCATGGGCCTGAAGGGCGCGGACCTGGGCTCGAGCATGGACGACCTCTGCGGCCTCAAGATCTCCGTGGTCGCGGCCGACAGCGCGATCCCGGTGCTGCAGAAGCAGTCCGCCACGTGCACCGCCGCCGGCAAGGAGGCGATCGACGTGCAGACCTTCGCCGACCAGGGCGCGGCGACGCTCGCGGTCACCAGCAAGCAGGTCGACGCGACCACGGCGACCCTGACCAACCTCGGGTACATTTCGAAGCAGTCGTCCGGCCAGTTCAGCATCGGCGGCCCGAAGTACCAGTTCGTCCTCATCGGCATCGCCACCAAGAAGGGCAACGGGATGGCGCAGGCGCTCGCCGACTCCATCAACGAGCTCATCGCCAACGGCGAGTACACGAAGATCCTCAAGAAGTACGGGGTCGAGGGCGACGCCATCGACAAGGCGGAAGTCAACCCGGACCCCAACGTCGGAGAATAACAGCACCCTCATGCCCGAACACGAACAGGGATCGGCGGCCCTCGCGCCGCACATCCCCAACCGCCACATCGCGCGCTGGGTGGTCGCCGCCCTGCTCGTGCTCCTCCTGCTCGGCTGGCTCCAGGGCCTGGCGTTCAACCAGGCCCTGGACTGGCCGACGATCGGGCAGTACTTCCTGAACTACGACGTGCTGGCCGGGCTCGGCCGCACGCTCCTCATCACCGCGGTCTCGATCGTCGTCGCCGTCATCCTCGGCGCGCTGCTCGCGACGATGCGCCTGTCGGACAACCCGGTGCTGCGCGGCCTCGCCTGGCTGTACGTCTGGTTCTTCCGGTCCGTGCCGCTGCTCGTGCTGCTGGTCCTGACCTTCAACCTGTCCCTGCTGTGGCCGACGATCGACATCGGCATCCCCTACGGGCCGGTGCTCCTCTCGATCAACACCCAGGAGCTGATCAACCCGATGGTCGCGGCCATCGTGACCTTCTCGCTGCAGCAGGCGGCGTACACCTCGGAGGTGCTGCGCGCCTCGATCCAGTCCGTTCCCGACGGGCAGCGGGAGGCGGCCGTCGCGCTCGGCATGACCCGCACGCGGACCATGATGAAGATCGTGTTCCCGCAAGCGTTCCGGGTGGCACTGCCGCCGATCGCGAACGACACGATCAACCTCCTGAAGTCGACCTCCCTCGTCGCCTTCATCGCCGTGCCCGACCTGATGTACTCGGTGCAGCAGATCTACTCGTCGAACTTCCGCATCGTCCCGCTGCTGATCGTGGCCACCCTCTGGTACATGATCGTCGTCTCCATCCTGTCGGTCGGGCAGTACTTCATCGAGCGCGCGCTGCGCTCCTCGCCGTCCCGGGTCGGCAGGCGGACGATCGAGGCGGAGCCGGGGCTGCCCGACTCCGCGACGCCCGACGAGACCGCCGACGAGACCGCCGCCTCGAAGGAGAACCGAGCATGAGCCCCTTCCTGCGGGTGACCGACGTCACCAAGCGCTACGACGGCCTGACCGTCATCGACGACGTCAGCCTCGATGTCGAGCGCGGCGAGACCGTCGTCCTGCTCGGCCCGTCGGGCGCCGGCAAGAGCACCCTCCTGCGCTGCATGAACATGCTGGAGCGCATCGACCGGGGGCGCATCGTCCTCGACGGCGAGGAGCTCGGCTGGCGGCCGCACAAGGGCGTGATGCGCGAGCTCTCGGGCCGCGCGGAGGCCCGGCAGCGGCAGGAGATCGGGATGGTCTTCCAGAGCTTCAACCTGTTCGCGCACCTGACCGTGCTCCAGAACGTGATCGAGGCTCCGGTGGGAGTGCTCAAGCGGCCGAAGGCCGAGGCGGTGGCGGAGGCGCACGAGCTCCTGCGCCAGGTCGGGCTCGACCACAAGGCCGATTCCTATCCCGCGCAGCTGTCCGGTGGGCAGCAGCAGCGGGTCGCCATCGCGCGAGCGCTCGCCATGCACCCCAAGCTCATGCTGTTCGACGAGCCGACCAGCGCGCTCGACCCGGAGCTGGTGAGTGAGGTGCTCGACGTGATCAAGGGGCTCGCGTCGACCGGCATGACGCTGGTCATCGTGACCCATGAGATCGGCTTCGCCCGCGAGGTCTGCGACCGGTTCGTGTTCATGGAGAACGGGCGCATCGTCGAGACCGGCGCCGGCGACCGCCTGACGGTGGAGGGCGCGAGCAGCCCGCGCACCCGGGACTTCCTGTCGCGGGTGCTCTGACGGGGCGGATGACGGAATAGACCCCCAGGTTCTGCCGTTACCATGGGACATCCACATTCGTGCATCTTGATAGGGGTGAAATGGACCAGCCGGATCCGTTCGGATTCATCGGTTTGACCTACGACGACGTCATGCTGCTCCCCGGGCACACCGACGTCTTCCCGAGCGAGGCGGACACCTCGACTCGCCTGACCAAGCGGATCACCATGGCCACCCCTCTGCTCTCGAGCGCGATGGACACCGTCACCGAGTCCCGCATGGCGGTCGCGATGGCCCGTCAGGGCGGCATCGGCATCCTGCACCGCAACCTCTCCATCGAGGACCAGGCGGCGCACGTCGACAAGGTGAAGCGCTCCGAGTCCGGCATGATCACCAACCCGGTGACCACCACCCCCGACGCGACCGTCGAAGAGGTGGACGCGCTCTGCGGCCAGTTCCGCGTCAGCGGCCTCCCCGTGGTCGAGGGCGACGGCACGCTCGTCGGCATCATCACCAACCGCGACATGCGGTTCGTCTCGCCGTTCGAGCGTTCGACGACCCACGTCCGCGACGTCATGACCCGCCAGCCCCTCATCACCGCCCCGGTCGGCATCGACCCCGACTCCGCGGTCGCCATCTTCGCCGAGCACAAGATCGAGAAGCTGCCCCTGGTGGACGCCGACGGCAAGCTCCGCGGCCTCATCACGGTCAAGGACTTCGACAAGAGTGAGAAGTACCCCAACGCCACCAAGGACGACGAGGGCCGCCTGCGCGTCGGCGCCGCCATCGGCTTCTTCGGCGACGCCTGGGAGCGCGCGATGACCCTCGTCGACGCGGGCGTGGACGTCATCGTCGTCGACACGGCCAACGGAGACAGCCGTGGCGTGCTCGACATCATCAGCCGCCTCAAGCACGAGCCGCGCGCGTCGCATGTCGACGTGATCGGCGGCAACGTGGCGACCCGCACCGGCGCCCAGGCGCTGATCCAGGCGGGCGCGGACGCGATCAAGGTCGGCGTCGGCCCGGGCTCGATCTGCACCACCCGCGTCGTCGCCGGCGTCGGCGTGCCGCAGGTCACCGCGGTCTACGAGGCGTCGCTGGCCGCTCGCGAGGCGGGCGTCCCGCTGATCGCCGACGGCGGCCTCCAGTACTCGGGCGACATCGCCAAGGCGCTCGTCGCCGGTGCGGACAGCGTCATGCTGGGCTCGCTCCTGGCCGGCACGTCGGAGTCGCCCGGTGACCTCGTCTTCGTCAACGGCAAGCAGTTCAAGAACTACCGGGGCATGGGCTCGCTCGGCGCGCTGCAGACCCGCGGCAAGAAGACCTCGTACTCGCGCGACCGTTACTTCCAGGCCGACGTGCCGAGCGACGAGCAGCTGATCGCCGAGGGCATCGAGGGCCAGGTGCCCTACCGTGGCCCGCTCGCTGCCGTGGCCTACCAGCTCATCGGCGGCCTCCGTCAGTCGATGTTCTACGTGGGCGCCCGCACCATCCCGGAGCTCAAGCAGAACGGCAAGTTCGTCCGCATCACCGCGGCCGGGCTCAAGGAGTCGCACCCGCACGACGTCCAGATGGTCGTGGAGGCGCCGAACTACCGGCACTGAACCCGTCCTCTCGAAACCGCCGCCCGCGTTCCCGTGGGCGGCGGTTTCCTCTATCCTGGAAGGCTTTGTCCGCACTCCAGGTCAGGATCCACGCATGGGCCACATCGACGTCTCCGGCGTCTCGTACACGCTCGCCGACGGTCGTCCGCTGCTCGACGACGTCTCGTTCCGCGTCGGCGACGGCCGCGTCTCCGCGCTGATCGGCGCGAACGGCGCCGGCAAGTCGACGCTGCTGAGGATCGTCCGCGGCGAGCTCAAACCGGATGCCGGCTCCGTGGTGATCGACGGCGGACTCGGGGTGATGGACCAGTTCGTCGGCCATGTGCGCGACGACCGCACCGTGCGCGACCTGCTCGTGCATGCGGCGCCGACGGCCGTCCGGGCGGCAGCGGAGCGTCTCGCGGCGGCCGAGGACGCCATCATCGAGCGCGACGAGACCGACACCCAGCTGCGCTACGCCACGGCGCTCGCCGAGTACGCCGACGCCGGCGGCTACGACCAGGAGGTGCTCTGGGACCACTGCACGGTCGCCGCGCTCGGCGTCCCGTTCGAGCGAGCGCAGTACCGCGCCGTCCGCACCCTCTCCGGCGGCGAGCAGAAGCGCGTCGTCCTGGAGGCCCTGCTGCGCGGTCCGGAGCAGGTGCTGCTGCTGGACGAGCCGGACAACTATCTCGACGTTCCGGGTAAGCGCTGGCTGGAGGAGCAGCTGCGCACCACTCCCAAGACGGTGCTGCTCGTCTCGCACGACCGCGAGCTGCTGGCCCGCGCCGCCGACCGCATCGTGACGCTGGAGCTCGGCGCCGCCGGGAACACGACCTGGACGCACGGCGGCGGCTTCGACGGTTACCACGCCGCGCGCGAGGAGCGGATGGCGCGGCTGGAGGAGCTGCGCAGGCGCTGGGACGAGGAGCACGCCAAGCTGAAGGCCCTCGTGCTGCGGTTCAAGGAGAAGGCGAAGTACAACAGCGACCTCGCCTCCGCCTACCAGGCGGCGCAGACCCGGCTGGCGAAGTTCGAGCTGGCGGGACCGCCGCAGGAGCGCCCGCGCGAGCAGAACGTGCGGATGCGGCTCACCGGTTCCCGCACCGGCCGGCGCGTGCTGGAGTGCAGCCGCCTGGAGCTGACCGGGCTGATGCGGCCGTTCGACG
>JAEWDJ010000247.1 GCA_023390155.1 Actinomycetes bacterium
GGCATGCGGTCTCCTCGTCCGGGCGTCAGGCCGTCAGGCCGTCGGGATGTGGGGGTCGGGCGGGTCAGGTGGGTCGGGCGGGTCAGGCGGCCGCGTCGCGCGGCCGGGTGGTGCGCTGCTCGATCTCCTTGACCCGCGGGGTCGCGGTCACGAGCCGTTGCACGTATATGCCGGGGGTGACGACCGCGTCCGGGTCGAGCCACCCGTCCACCACCTCCTCGGCCTCGGCGATGGTGAGGTGGCTGGCCGTCGCGACCAGCGGGTTGAAGTTGCGCGCCGCCAGCCGGTAAACGAGGTTGCCCTCGGCGTCGGCGCGCCAGGCGTGCACGAGCGACACGTCGGCGCGGATGCCGCGCTCGAGCACGAAGGTCTCCCCGTCGAACTCGGCGTGCGGCTTGCCCTCGGCCACCGGTGTGCCGACGCCGGTCTTCGTGTAGAAGCCGGCGATCCCTGCCCCGCCCGCGCGCAGCCGTTCGGCGAGCGTGCCCTGCGGTGCGAACTCGACCTCGAGAGCGCCGGACAGGTACTGCTCGGCGAAGAGCCGGTTCTCGCCCACATAGGAGGCGATCACCTTCGCCACCTGGCGGTTCTCCAGCAGCAGGCCGAGGCCCTTGCCGTCGACGCCCATGTTGTTCGACACGATCGTCAGGTCGCGGGCCCCCGTGTCGCGGAGAGCCTCGATCAGATCGGTCGGATTGCCGGAGAGTCCGAACCCGCCGACGGCGACGACCGCGCCGTCGCGCACGATGCCGTGGATGGCCTCGGCCGCACTGGCCCACTGCTTCGGCATGTCACTCCCGTGTGCTCGTTGCCGTCCACTAAATGGTCAGAGGTCGGCGGTGAGCACGACGCTAGGGCGGGCGCCGGCCTCTGTCAAAGGGCGGAGGGGTTACGAGAGCGCAGATGCTCGCAGTCTGGTCGTGGATGCTGGCTATGCTCACGATATGGACAAGCGGGCGCAAGGCCATGGCTGAACCGATCGCAGGAGCGCAGGTCGTCTCCCGGGTGGGGCGCGTGCTCCGCGTCGTCTCCGAGCATCCGGGCGGGGTGTCGGCGACCGCCGTCGCGCACGCCACCGGCCTCACCCGCCCCACCGCGCACCGCCTCCTGACCTCCCTCGCGGCGGAGGGGTTCGTCGACCACGACCCCGGGGCCGCCCGCTGGTTCCTCGGCCCCGAGCTCTACCTGCTCGGCGCGCTCGCCGCGGACCGGTTCGACATCACCGACGCCGCCCGCGAGAGCGTGCTGGCCCTCGCGGCCGAGACCGGCGAGAGCGCCTTCCTCTCGGCGCGACGAGGAGCGGAGACCGTGTGCCTGCTGCGGGAGGACGGCAGCTTCCCCATCCGCTCCTTCGTGCTCTACGAGGGTGCCCGATTCCCGCTCGGGGTGGCCTCGGCGGGCCTCGCGATCCTCTCCTATCTGCCCGACGAGGAGATCGACACCTACCTCGGCGGCTCCCCGCTGGAGGAGCGGTGGGGCCCCCAGCACGCCGCCGCCGCGGTGCGCGAACGGATCGCGCTGACCCGCGAGACGGGCTACGCGCTCAACCCCGCCCTCATCCTCGAGGGCAGCTGGGGCATGGGCGCGGCCGTATTCGACTCCGCGGGCCGCCCCGCCTGGGCGCTCAGTCTCACCGGTGTGGAGTCGCGCTTCCGCCCCGACCGGCGCGCCGAACTCGGCCGTCTCCTCCTCAACCACGCCCACCGGGTGACAGCGAGCCTGCGGCGCGGGACGCCGGCGAACGGGTCCCATGTGTAGTCCGGCGGCCGGTCTGTCGGCGATCGCTGGGTCTAGTCACTGTATGCCACCGCTCGTCGGCCGGTCGCGGTCGGGGTAGGAGATGAATGTGCAGTAAACGTGGCGGATTCTGGCACTCTCGATCGCGGTGGCGGGTCCCACGGTTGGTTTCGAGGATGGCGCGTTTGCGTCGCAGCTCTGTAGCACGCCCAGCCCAAAGACGAGCAAGTCTAGCTCGTCCAGATCAGCACGGATGCCGCAATGACGCAGAAGCAGGTTGCCGACATCATGGGCGTAACCCGGCAGGCAGTCCAGAAGTTGGAGCGCTAGGACTTTGACCTCAGGTTTTCGACCTTAGGCGGTACGCCAGTGTGTGGGCGGCCGTACACCTTCCCATCGTCCAGCCAGGGCGGACCGGTATCGTGCTCGACGTCCTTGTGGCGGCGCTGGTTGCTTCCTACTGGCCGGGGCATGGCAGCGCGCCAAGCTCGGCCGATGCGCATTCACCATCGGTCCGGTGGGGATACCGGAACTCCCTCCCATCGACGGTGCGAAGGCAGCGTCCGTCGTCGCCCCGATCGCCGCCTGGTAGGTTCCGACCCAGAGGTGATTGTTGGCTCAGATGGAGGCCCTCGACGGCCATGGTGGGCGGCTCTGCCGCTCGAGATTCCATCAGACGATTTGTTGACGCTGCGTCGCATCGCCGTAAAAGCTGCGGTCCGCGAGTGGGCTGAAAGCGGCAATGTGCCGCCCGAGTTACTCTTCAGCACCCTCGTGAGCCGGCTGCTGGATGCCTCGACCGTGTTGGGGCCTGGGCGTCCACGTTGGGTGTTCCCGGCCGAGTTTGGCATCGCAGTGATCAGGCTCGTCGCGCTCGTCGACGACGTACTCGCTGACGGGGTTCGGATCCAGCGCGGCGGCGCCACCCGGAATTTTCCGCGACTGGGCAAACAAGAACGTTACGCGGCACTGACGTGTCAGCCGTCCTATGAGTTGGCGCTAGTCTGCGTCGTCCGCGCGGCAGCCGATCCCACAGGCAATAAGCCAGTCGCGGGCGTCGGAGATCGACTGGAATCTCCTCTGTGCGCTACGGCGCTGGCAACGGCGTGAGGAGCCACCTTCGGTGCCGCTGCGCTTGCTGCCTTGTTTGTCTTTCCGCCGGCCGATCGTAGCTCGTTCCCGGTGCTCCGTGCCGGGCTTTCGCGGCATATCCTCGCTCCGCTGCGCTCCGTTCCGGTATTCCACGGTCCCGGCACTGCGCCCCTCCCACTCGCTCTCGATCTCTCCGCCGGAAGGCAAACAAGAACGAGAGGCAGGGGAGTGATCGTGTTGCGAGTATTCATCATCGACACCAGAAACATGGGTCTGGAACTGCAAGGTGGACTGATCGGAGTGGTCGGACCGCTCAGCCCGAGTCCTGACGAGAAGTACGAATGTGTAGAGGCCGTCAGCTGGTATGCCATGGATGGGTGGGCGATCTCTGCTGACCCGTTCACGCCGATCGGACGGCTGGCAGCTCTGACCGCAGAGGCCGCTTGTGTGCCGTTCGTGCGGCTCGACCGCACGCGCCCGGCGCGGCGTGCCGCGCATACCATGAGTGCCACGCGCAGTCCCGAGCGGGATTCCGCTGACCTCGACGGATCGCCGTTTCCCGCGTTGGCGCCCGAGACCCGCATCGGCAGGGCCAGGCTGGCCGACTCGCGTATCGAGAATGGGGGTCTGTGATCATGTCCCGTCCTCCGCTCGTCTCCGAGACGTGGGGAACCGTCTCCACTCGCATGCTCGAGCAGGGCCGCTGGGCAGCGCGCGCCCGGTATCGGGACGTCGATGGCCGCACCCGACAGATCGAACGCATCGGCAGCTCCCGGCAGAAGGCTGAGACTCTCCTCCGGGAGGCTATGCGTGATCGCATCAAGCCATTGGGTGACGGCGAGCTCGGTCCGCAGACCCGGTTGGCCGAGTTGGCGATCGTCTGGTGGGACGAGTTCAGCCAGGCGACACGTTCGAACGGCACGCTGCGCCGGTATGAGACCGTCCTGGACAAGTACATCGTCCCGAATCTCGGCGGCTGGATGATCCGCGAGGCCTCCGTATCGAAGCTGGATCGGTTCATCAAGCAGACCGCTCGAATGAACGGATACTCCAACGCCAGCATCGCCGTTGTGCTTCTGACGGGCATGTTCGCGATGGCGGCGCGGCACGATGCGATCGAAGCCAACCCCATGAAGTCCGTCGCACCCGTCGAGGAGCCCGATCATCAGGTCGCCACGTTCACGCTTGAAGACGTCGCCGAGCTGCGGGAGATCCTCGCCCGTTGGGACGCCGGTCTGGACGCATCCGGTCGCCGCCGAGGCACCGACCTGGCGGACCCGGTGGACTTCTTCCTCGGCACCGGCTGCCGGCCGGGCGAGGTGTTCGCCCTCATGTGGGAGGACGTCGACTTCACCATCCAGCCGTTCACGGCCGACATCCATCGGACGATGGCGAAGAACCGCGAGGGCCGCTGGACCATTCAGAACAAGACCAAGACCGGAGGCGGGCGGCGGCTGTTCCTGCCCACATTCGTCGGCAAGATGCTCCTCCGCCGGCGCGTGGAGTCGTACTCGGAACTGGTCTTCCCCTCCTCCACGCTCACGCCGCGGATTCCGGACAACTTCCGCCTTCAGTGGCATGTCGCCTTGAAGGGGACCCGTTTCGAAGGACGCGTTCCCAAGGAGTTCAGATCCACTGTGGCGACCGCGATCCGCGATGCTGTCGGTCTCGAGCGTGCACAGCACCAGTTGGGCCACTCGACGTATGCGACGACCGAGCAGTCCTACCTGCCCCGGGTGGTACAGGTGCCCGACTCCTCAGCGATTCTGGAGCGGTTCAACGTGCGTGGCGATTCCGGACCAGGACTCTCCTAGCTCACCGTTTACTCACCGCTTTGGGCGTGGTTCACGGCGTGTCGCGGAGATCGCGCGAGTACGGCGATAGTAAGAAAAGCCCCGATCAACGGGGCTAACGAGAGGGAGTGTGATGCTCTGATATCCAGAGTGGTAGAAGCTGAGGTTCTACCATTGAACTACACTCGCGCGGCCCGGGATCCCAGTGATTCACTGGCCTCCAGGACTGCCGCCCACACTACCCGGTCAGGGGGCCGCGGCCAAACTCATTCGTCGCGCTGGTAGGACTCCAGTGCCGGCCCGGGGTGGAGCACGCCGTTGACGATCGCCTGGATGGCGAACTCGCTCGCGGCGGCGAGGTCGACCGCGGTCGGTTCGAGCAGCCATTGCAGCTGCAGGCCGTCCATGACGGCGAGGATGGCGGCGGCGGCCGCGTCGACGGAGTGGGGGTCGGTCACGCCTTCCTGGGTGCAGAGCTCGCGGAAGGCGTCGTCGATCTCGCGGCGGAGGTTGCGGTAGCGCTCGAGGAAGTAGTCCTTGGCGGGGTGGTCGTCGGTGACGGCTTCGGCGGACAGGACGGTGTAGACCTGCACGATGCCGGCGCGCTGGGCGTTGCGGAACGCGGTGCGGACCAGGTGCATGAAGAGGGCGGGGCCGCCGGGGATGTGGCGGTCGGCGAGGTGGGCGACGTCGTCCTGGTCGCGGAACTCGAGCACCTCGAGGAGCAGGTTCTGCTTGGAGCCGAAGTGGTGGAGGACGCCCGCGTGTGTGATCCCGACCTGCTCCGCGATGTCCGCCAGGGTGCCGTTGGTCGAGCCTTTCGTGCCGAAGACCTCGATGGCGGCGCGCAGGATGTCCTTGCGTTTGCGCTCGGTCTCGGGCCGAGGAGTGGTCGCACCGGCGGTGGTAGCCATCCCGCACTTCTTTCGCTCGTGATGTTGCGTGGCAGCTTACCACCCAGTAACCTCACGCTAACTTGCTTTCTGACCAGTAAGCAAGTTAGGTTCGACCCCACCACTGCACCACCACAGGCACGACGAGTGTGCCGCCACGAAGGAGAAGCAATGAGGCTTAAGAAGCACCTGATCGCGGCATCCGCGGTCCTGGCGATCGGCGCCCTGGCGCTGACGGGATGCTCGGGCAACGGCTCGGGCACGTCGAGCAGCTCGGGCGGCTCGCTGACGGTCGCGAAGCCGGACGGCGCGGCCGTCCTGGCGACGCAGATCAACAACCCGTTCATCAGCACCGGCTCCGGCCAGTCCCTCGGCTACAACCGGATGATCTTCGAGCCGCTGGCCCTGGTGAACCCGGTCGGCAAGAACGAGACGACCCCGTGGCTGGCGTCGAAGGTCGAGTGGAACTCCGACTACACGCAGCTCACGGTGACCCCGCGCGAGGGCGTCAAGTGGAGCGACGGCAAGCCGTTCACCGCCGACGACATCGTCTTCACGTTCGACCTCATCAAGAAGACCCCGGCCCTCGACCTGGCCGGCCTGAAGCTCGCCGACGTGAAGAAGGACGGCGACAACGTCGTCCTGAGCTTCACCGAGTCGAAGTTCGTCAAGCAGGGCGACGTGCTGCAGACCAGCATCGTGCCCGAGCACCAGTGGAAGAACATCAGCGACCCGACGAAGGACGCGGTCAAGGACGCGGTCGGCACCGGCCCGTACACGATCAAGACGTTCTCGTCGCAGGGCGTCGTGCTGAAGGCCCGCACCGACTACTGGGGCGGCAAGGTCCCCGTGGCCGAGCTGAAGTACCTCGAGTACAACGACAACACCGGTCTCCTCCGCGCGCTGCAGAACGGCGAGACCGACTGGGCGCAGATCTTCATCACCGACTACCAGAAGAACTACGTCGACAAGGACCCGAAGCACAACGTCTTCTGGGGCGCCAACGTGCTGAGCCCCGACATGATCGTGGTCAACACGACCAAGGCCCCGTTCGACAACGTGGCGGTCCGCAAGGCCGTCAACATGGTGGTCGACCGCAAGGCGCACGCCGAGAAGGCGCGCAGCAACGCCGGCCCCGAGCTGAAGAACGTGACCGGCATCCCGCAGCCGACGGGTGACCAGTACATCGCCCCGGAGTACAAGGACCAGAAATTCAAGGTCGACGTCGACGGCGCCAAGAAGGTCCTCACCGACGCCGGCTACACCTGGAAGGACGGCGCGCTGATCGACCCGTCCGGCAACCCGGTCTCCTTCACCCTCCAGGACCCGCAGGGCTGGAACGACTACGTCACCGGCATCCAGCTGGTCGCCACGCAGGTGAAGAGCACGCTCGGCGCCGACGCGAAGGTCGCCACCCCCGACGCCGACACCTGGACCAGCAACATCGCGACGGGCAACTTCGACGCCGCGCTGCACTGGAGCGGCTCGGGCTCGAACCCGTGGCACATCTACGACGACGTCATGAACGGCGCCTACCTCGAGCAGGCGTCCGGCGGCAAGGTGGCCGACAACTTCGGGCGCTACAACAACCCGGAGGCGAACGCCCTCCTCAAGGAGTACGCGCAGGCGTCCGACGACGCGGCCCGCACCGAAGCGCTCAACAAGATCCAGAAGATCTTCGTGGAGGACGTCCCGGCCATCGCGATCGGCACTCACCCGCAGATCGCCGAGTACAACACGCGCAAGTACGTCGGCTGGCCCAGCGAGAGCGACCAGTACGCGACCGCCGACCCGACCCAGCCGTCGGCCGTCCAGGTGCTCATGAAGCTGAAGCCCGCGAGCAAGTAACCCCCATAGCGCCCGGGGCGGGAGGCGGATCGACACCGATCCCGCCCCGGGCGTTCCGCGGTCAGCAGCAGAGCACGAAAGCGACGAGCACATGACAGACTCCCTCCTCTCGGTGCGCGACTTCTCGGTCGTGTACGACGTGGATCCGCCGGTCAGGGCGGTCAAGAACGTCACCCTCGACATCAAGCGCGGCGAGATCATCGGCCTCGCCGGCGAGAGCGGTTGCGGCAAGACGACGCTCGCCTACGGCGTGCAGCGGCTCCTCCGCCCGCCGGCGGTCATCACCGACGGCAGCGTCGTCTTCCACGACAAGAGCGGCGACGACGTCGACATCAACGCGCTCGACGTCGAGCAGATGCGCCGGTTCCGCTGGGACAAGATCTCGATGGTCTTCCAGGGCGCGATGAACGCCCTCAACCCGGTGGCGACGATCGGCGCGCAGCTCGAGGACGTGTTCCTCGTGCACCGCCCCGAGATGAACCGCTCGGAGCGCCGCGCGGCCGTCGTCGAGCTGCTGGAGATCGTGAAGGTCGGCGGCCAGCGACTGCGGTCCTACCCGCACGAGCTGTCCGGCGGGATGCGCCAGCGGGTGATGATCGCGATGGCGCTCGCGCTGCGGCCGCAGCTGATGGTGATGGACGAGCCCACGACCGCGCTGGACGTGCTCGTGCAGCGCGAGATCCTGCGGCAGATCTCCCAGCTGCGCCACGAGTTCGGCTTCTCGGTCGTCTTCATCACCCACGACCTCCCGCTGCTGCTCGAGATCAGCGACCGCATCGCCATCATGCGCGAGGGCGAGATCGTCGAGCTGGCGACCGCCGAGCGGATCTGGAACGACCCGCAGCACGACTACACGCGCAAGCTCCTCGAGTCCTTCCCGCGCCTGACCGGAGAGAGAGGAGTGGTCGCGCGATGACGACCCTCGAGTTCAAGAACGTCACCAAGATCTACAACGTGCGCGGGGCCGGGCAGCTGAAGGCCCTCGACGACGTGAGCTTCACCCTCGGCTCGCGCCAGACGATCGGCCTGGTCGGTCAGTCCGGCAGCGGCAAGTCGACCATCGCGAAGATCCTGACCCAGCTGGAGACGCCGACGAGCGGCGAGATCCTGCTCGACGGCGAGCCGATCCCCCGGTCGGGCAAGCGGCTGCGGCGCTACCGCCAGCAGCTGCGGATGGTGTTCCAGGACCCGTTCGCGTCGCTGAACCCGTCCCACTCCATCCGCCACCACATCGAGCGCCCGCTGCGGCTCGACAACGTGGTCCCCAAGCGCGAGGTCGACGACGAGGTCCGGCGCCTGCTGGAGCGCGTGCGCCTCGACGCGGACTCGGTGATCGACCGGCGCCCCCACGAGCTCTCGGGCGGACAGCGCCAGCGCGTCGCCATCGCCCGCGCCCTGGCCTCGCGACCGTCTCTGCTCGTCGCCGACGAGCCCGTCTCGATGCTCGACGTCTCCATCCGCCTCGGCGTGCTCAACCTGCTCGCCGACCTCCAGCGGGAGGAGGGGCTGGGCGTGCTCTACATCACGCACGACCTGGCGACGGCCCGCCACTTCAGCGACGAGATCATGGTGCTCAACCAGGGGAGGGTCGTCGAGAGCGGAACCGCGGACGACGTGATCCTGCGCCCGAGCGACCCCTACACGCGCGAGCTGCGCGCCGCTTCGCCCGACCCCGAGAAGCACTTCCGGGAGCTGGCACAGACTTCGGGAGGTGCGCAGTGAGCGCCGATTCGCAGACCTCGGTCGACCCGACGCTCGTCGGCACGACGGCCACCGGCACGGAGCGCCGCCGCGCGCGCGTCCCGTGGCGGTTCATCGGCGGCCGCGTCCTCTTCTATGCGTTCACGCTGTGGGCGGCCATCACGGTCAACTTCTTCATCCCCCGCCTCATGAAGGGCGACGCGGTCGACTCCTTCATGGCGCGGAGCCAGGGGCAGCTGACGCCCGACGCCGAGAAGGCCCTGCGGGCGCTCTTCGGCCTCGACAAGTCGGTGCCGCTCTGGGACCAGTACCTCAACTACTGGAACATGCTGCTCCACGGCGACCTCGGCGTCTCCATCTCCACCGGCATGGCGCCGGTGGGCGAGGCGATCGCGTCCGCGCTGCCGTGGACGCTCGGGCTCGTCGGTGTCGCCACCATCATCTCGTTCGCGGTCGGCACCGGCCTGGGCGCGATCGTGGGCTGGAAGCGCGGCAGCGGGCTGGATGCGCTCGTGCCGGTCACGACGTTCCTCGGCACCATCCCGTACTTCTGGCTCGGCCTCATCTTCATCGCGATCTTCTCGACCACGCTCGGCTGGTTCCCGGCGGGCCACGCCTACGAGGTGGGCGTCGAGCCCGGCTGGAACGCGGAGTTCATCTCGCAGGTCGTCTCCCACGCCGTCCTGCCGGTGGCGACCATCGTGGTCGTCTCGCTCGGCGGCTGGGTGCTCGGGATGCGCAACATGATGCTGACCGTGCTCGACGAGGACTACATCACGGTCGCGCAGGCTAAGGGCATGCCGAACCGGCGCGTGCTGTGGAAGTACGCGGCCCGCAACGCGGTTCTCCCGCAGATCCAGAGCTTCGCGCTGGCTCTCGGGTTCATCGTCGGCGGCACCCTCGTGATGGAGATGGTCTTCTCCTACCCCGGCATCGGCCTGCTGCTGCTCAACGCGACGAACGCCAAGGACTACGCGCTGATGCAGGGCATCTTCCTCGTCCTGGTGCTGGCCGTCCTGGTGGCCAACATCATCGCCGACATCGCCTACGCCATCCTCGATCCCCGCACCCGTCAGACGGAGGCCTGAACCATGAACTCTCCCGCAGACAAGGTGTCCACGCTCGCCCAGCCCGTGGGCGTCGGAGCCCCCGAGACCGCGGCCGTGCTGGCCCGCCGTCCCGAGCGCGCCTCGGGGCGAGGGCCGCACGGCACCCCGGACGGCGCCCCGGAGAAGAAGACGTTCTGGTCGCAGCTGAAGGTCTCGCTGGCGATGTTCAGCAACCGGAAGTCGGCCGCCGGGCTCATCATCCTGGGCGTGTTCGTGCTGGTCGCGATCTTCGCGCCGTGGATCGCGCCGTACGACCCGAACGCGCAGAACCTCGACGCGACCCTCCAGCCGCCGTCGCTGCAGCACCTCCTCGGCACGACCCACATCGGTCAGGACGTCTTCAGCCAGCTCGTCTACGGCACGCGCGGCGTGCTCGTCGTCGGGTTCCTGGCGACGATCATGGCGACCGTCGTCGCGATCGCCGTCGGCGTGACCGCGGGCTACCTGCGCGGCTGGAAGAGCGAGTCGCTGTCGGCCCTGTCCAACGTGTTCCTCGTCATCCCGGGCCTCCCGCTGATGATCATCATCGCCTCGCAGTTCCAGGACCCGCCGCTCGTCGTCATCGCCGCGGTGCTCGGCCTCACCGGCTGGGCGTGGGGTGCGCGTGTGCTGCGCGCGCAGACCATGTCGCTGCGCAACCGCGACTTCATCCAGGCGGCCCGCGCCAACGGCGAGCCCCTGCACCGGATCATCCTGGTGGAGATGCTGCCGAACCTCATGGCGCTCATCGCCTCCAGCTTCGTCGGCACGATGACCGCCGCCGTCCTCGGTCTGACGACCCTGGCGTTCATCGGCGTCATCCCCGTCTCGAACCTCAACTGGGGCACCGTCCTGTTCTGGGCGCAGCAGAACAACGCCTTCCCGGACTACTGGTGGTGGTACGTCCCCGCCGGCCTCTGCATCGCGCTGCTGGGCGTCGCGCTGTCGCTCATCAACTTCGGCATCGACGAATACGTCAACCCGCGCCTCCGCTCGGCCGGCGAGCGCGCCCGCGCGATGAAGCGGAAGGGCCTGAACATCAACGACACCGTCACGCAGGTGCGCACCGCGGGGACGGCCGCGACCGCCCCCGCTCCCGACGACGGTCCCACCGACACGAACACGAACACGAACACGAAGACGAACACGAATGAAGGCCTGACCGAATGACGGCGACCCTGCCCACGACCGACGCCCCCGCCCTCCCGTACCAGGACCCGTCGCTGACCACGGCGGAACGCGTCAGCGACCTCCTCGGCCGCATGACGGTGGAGGAGAAGGTCGGGCAGATGCTGCAGCTCGATGCGCGGGACGACCTCGCCGACCACATCCTGCGGCGTCACGTCGGCTCGATCCTGCACACCTCGCCGGAGCGTATCCTGGAGGCGAACCGGCTGACCGCACGGACGCGCCTGCGGATCCCCCTCCTGGTCGGGGAGGACTGCATCCACGGGCACTCGTTCTGGCCCGGCGCCACGATCTACCCGACCCAGCTCGGCATGGCCGCGTCGTGGGATGCGGAGCTGATCGAGCGCGTCGCCCGCGCCACGGCCGAGGAGGTCGCGGTGACCGGCGTGCACTGGACGTTCTCTCCCGTCCTGTGCATCGCCCGCGACCTGCGCTGGGGGCGGGTGTCCGAGACGTTCGGCGAGGACCCGTTCCTCATCGGCGAGCTCGCGAGCGCCATGGTCCGCGGTTACCAGGGCGACGGGCTCGACGACCCC
Organism: Actinomycetes bacterium; assembly: GCA_023390155.1. Lineage (GTDB taxonomy): Bacteria > Actinomycetota > Actinomycetes > Actinomycetales > Microbacteriaceae > Leifsonia. The sequence goes on from JAEWDJ010000247.1 coordinate 11,877, forward strand.
ACCGCGATCCTGGCGACGGCGAAGCACTTCGCCGGGTACTCCGAGACGCAGGGCGGCCGCGACGCGAGCGAGGCCGATATCTCCCGCCGCAAGCTCCGCAGCTGGTTCCTGCCGCCGTTCGAGCGCGTCGCCCGCGAGGGCTGCCGCACCTTCATGCTCGGCTACCAGAGCACCGACGGCGTGCCGATCACCGTGAACGACTGGCTGCTCAGCGACGTGCTCCGCGGCGAGTGGGGCTACACCGGCACGCTCATCACCGACTGGGACAACGTGGGCCGCATGGTCTGGGAGCAGAAGATCCAGCCCGACTACGCGAGCGCGGCCGCCGCGGCCGTGACGGCGGGCAACGACATGGTCATGACCACGCCGCTGTTCTACGAGGGCGCGCTGGAGGCGGTCGCACGCGGTCTGCTCGACGAAGGCGCCTTCGACGACGCCGTCTCCCGCATCCTGACGCTCAAGTTCGACCTGGGGCTCTTCGAGGACCCGCGACTCCCCGCCGACGACCTGGACGCCGTGGTCGGGAGCGCGGAGCACGCCGACCTCAACCTCGAGGTCGCCCGCCGCTCGCTCGTGCTGCTCGAGAACGATGGGACGCTGCCGCTGGCGGTGGACGGGCCCGCCCCGGTGC
>JAEWDJ010000273.1 GCA_023390155.1 Actinomycetes bacterium
AGGTGGAGGGCCTCGATCATCCGTGGTGGTGGTCGCCGTGGTGCGCGTGGCCGTGCGCGTCGTGGCCGTGGCCGCCGCCGTGGTGCCCCGGCGCGCAGTGCGCCGGCGCCTCGGCGGGGACATTGAGGGCGGGGTTCCGGCCGAAGAAGCCGTACGGCTTGAGCGTGAACTTGGCGTAGTCCACCGGCATCACGGGCCAGTCCTCCACCCGCGGGAAGTGGGTCGGTCCGAAGGTGTGCCAGAGCACGATGTCCTCGCCGTCCAGGGAGCGGTCGGCCGCCATGTAGGCGGGGAGGCCGTCGCCGCCCGGGTTCTGGTTGACGAACTCGCCGGCGGGGTAGCGCTCGTCGCTCGCGTACTGCGTGACCCAGAGCTGCTTGGTGGTGAAGGCCGCGCGGGCCGTGACCGTCGCCGACGGGTCGGCCATCAGGGTCGGGTTCTGCTCGGCGTGGAGGACGTAGCCGGTCGGCTGCCCGAGGCGGTTCGTCTTCTCGGTGTTGACGATGTGCCAGGTGCGGCCGACCGAGGCGTCCGCCTCCCTGGCGCCCTGCGCCTCGCTCGCGATCCGGGTCGCGCGCTTGGTGAAGGCGTTGCCGTACGGGTTCGTCTCGCTGATCGGCAGGCGCACCGCGTCCACCTCCTCCACCGCGTTCGCGAGACCGTCCACCATCATGTCGAGGCGGGCGGAGAACAGGTGCTGGTGGTAGGGGGCGCCGAGCCCCGGCGCGACCTCGCTGGCGGTCGCCGACCCCTCCACGTACGCGGACGTGAAGAGGATGCCGGTGAGCTTGGCCTCGCACTCGATCGTCCCGTCGAGGTACAGGTACCAGTAGAAGCCGTAGTCGTAGTTGCCGACGGTGGTGAAGAAGGAGATCACCAGCCGGCGCGACCGGCGCACCTCGTTGGCGGAGGTGAACATGTCGGTGTGCTTCCAGAGCGTGCCGTAGTCCTCCTCGTGCATGCAGATGGCGTTCTCGATCGTCTTCGGCCGCCCGAACTCGTCGGACAGGACGGCGTCGAAGTACCGGATCTCGCCGAGGCAGTCGCAGCCGAGGGTGAGGGAGTTCGCGAACCGGCCGAACAGGTACTCGCCGGTGTCGAAGTAGTTCTGCCAGTAGCGGGTCGGCGACGGATCGGCGTACGGCACCACCATCTCGGCGATGGAGGCGCGGTAGACGACGGGCCGGATAGCGCCGCCCTGGTCCGGGTCGGCGAACGCCAGGTTGCGGAGGATGAGGCCCTCGCGCGCGTCGAAGCCCAGCGAGAACGACCAGTTCGCCCACGTGACCGTGTCGCCGTCCACGTCGAAGCTGGGGCCCTCGGGCTGGGTGATGGAGATCGGCTTCAGGGTGTCCAACGGCGCCGGACGATCCGACTCCAGGTGGAAGTTGCCCGGCTCCTCCGGCACGGGCAGCTCGAAGGCGTCCACGACCTGGGTCACCTCGTGCGCGATCACGTCGACGTAGGCGCAGAGGCCGTCGACCGGGTGCGCCCACGGGTGGTCCTCCGGGTGGTCCTGTCGGAAGGCGAAGACGCGGATGATCCGGCGTCCCTCCTCGCCCGGGATGTCGTACGAGCCGGGGGAGAGCGGCGCGTAGACGACCTGCTCGGTCGACAGGCCGCGCTTCTCGAGGGCGGCCAGCCAGGTCGCGTCGGCGACGAGGATGCCGCCGATCGCCTCGAACTCCTCTTCGAGGATGGGGACCTGCCCGCGCGAGCCGTCGATCGGCACCAGGGCCACGACCTCCCCGCGCGTCAGCGACACCGCGGCGTCCACGCTCGCGCCGGTCGCGACGTCCAGCAGGAGCGCGCGCACCTCCCGGTCGGGGAGCGGGCCGTCGCCGGCGAGCGCTGCGAGCACATCGGCCTTGTCGGGCTCCAGGAGTCCGACATAGACGAACCGGGTCGTGTCGGTCACCGCTCCCGCAGCGCGGAGGATGGCCGCGGCGGCCTCGATCTCGGCGGCGGTCAGGCTCGACAGCGGCCCGGAGACGGCCGCGTCGTCGGCGGGAAGGGTCAGGGGCAGTTCGGTGGTCATGGTGCTCACGTCTCCTAGGCGCTGATGGTGTCGATGATGTTCTCGTAGGCGTCGCGCTTGCTGCGGCGCAGGACGAGGGCCTGCACCACGCCGATGATCGGGAAGGCGAGCATGGCGGCGAAGAACACGATGGAGAGCGGGCCGAGCACCGGGGTGCCCTGCGCGTCCACATCGCCGATGAGGAGGGGGAAGTTGTCCACGATGATGAGGGTCACGCCCACCAGGCCGATCAGCCCGATCACCGGGGCGACCACGGTGCGCCAGAGGCCGGCGCCGGTCTTCCTCCGGGCGAAGTAGACGATCACCGCGAGGCAGGTCAGCGCCATCAGCACGACGATCGCCAGGGTCGCGATCCCGCTGAACCAGGTGAAGACCTGCAGCACCGGGTCGAGCTGGAACAGGGCGAACGCCGCGATCAGGACGGCGGCGGTCGCCGTCTGCACGAGCGACGAGACGTAGGGGGAGGCGTGCTTGCCGTGCACCCGCCCGATCATCGCCGGGAACACCGACGCGTTCGACATCGAGTGCTGGTAGCGGGTCACCACGTTGTGGAACGAGAGCACGCAGGCGAACAGGCTCGTGATCAGCAGCACATTGACGATCACGCCACCCACCGAGCCCAGGTAGTGCACGGCCGTGTTCACGATGAACCCGCCGGTGTCGGCCGCGACGACGTCCACGATCTGCGCCGGCCCCCAGCCCATCACGAGCGACCAGGAGGCGAATGTGTAGAAGACGCCGATCGCGATGACGGCGATGTAGGTCGCCCGCGGGATCGTCTTCTCCGGCTCCTTGGCTTCGTCCCGGAAGATCGCGGTCGACTCGAAGCCGATGAACCCGGCCAGCGCGAACATCAGCCCGATGCCCGGCGACCCCGACAGGACCGTGCTCGGCTCGAACGGCGCGAGCGACAGGCCGTCGGCCCCGCCCGTCCCGATGATGACCAGGCTCAGCACGATCACGATGCCGACCTCCGCCACCAGCAGCACGCCCAGCACCCGCGAGCTCAACTCGATGTGCCGGTATCCCAGCACACCCACCAGCGCGATCGACGCGAGGGAGTACACGTACCACGGG
>JAEWDJ010000274.1 GCA_023390155.1 Actinomycetes bacterium
GGCATGCGGCGCAGGGTGGCGGGGCGCACGCTGTGCCAGTCGATGGTCTGGAGGGCGACGATCATCATGACCGCGGCGAGCGCCGCCATCGGGATGGCCGCCATGACCGGGGAGAGCACGCCGACGAGCAGCAGCAGGAACAGCCCGGCGACGAGGGTGGAGAGCCGGGTGCGGGCGCGGCCGCTCTGCACGTTGACGCCGGTCTGGCCGATCATGGCGCATCCCGCGACGCCGCCCCAGAAGCCGGCGAGGATGTTGGCGAGGCCGAGCCCCCACGACTCGCGCCCCTTGGCGGAGCGGCTGTCGGTGAGCTCGTCGACGAGCTTCGCGGTGAGGAGGGACTCGAGCAGTCCGACGAGGGCTGCGGCGAGCGCGGTGGGGCCGACGATCTGGAGGGTCTGGAGGTCGAGGGGCACGGTCCACGGGGTGATCCCGGGGAGGGTGCCGCTGATGCTTCCCTCGTCGCCGACGGTGGGCACGGGCAGGCCCCAGAGCATCGCGGCCGCGGTGACGACGACGATCGCGACCAGGGGCGCCGGCACGGCCTTCGTCAGCCGCGGGAGGAGCAGCACGATGAGCACGGTGACGGCGAAGAGCGGGTACACCTGCCAGGGCACGTCGATCACGTGCGCCAGCTGGGCGACGAAGATCAGCACGCCGAGCGCGTTCACGAATCCGACCATCACCGAGCGCGGGATGTAGCGGATCAGCTTGGCGAGCCCGGCGAGACCGAACGCGACCTGGATGATGCCCGCCAGCAGCACGGTCGGCAGCACGTAGGCGGTGCCGTGCGCCTGCACCATCGGGGCGATGACGAGGGCGACGGACCCCGCGGCGGCGGTCACCATGGCGGGCCGGCCGCCGAGGAACGACATGGCGATCGCCAGCACCACCGACGAGATCAGCGCCACATCCGGCCCCACGCCCGAGATGAGCGAGAACGAGATCACCTCGGGGATGAGCGCGAGCGTGGTCACCATCCCGGCCAGCACCTCGGTCGCGAACAGACGCGGCCGCTTCAGCACGGCCCGCACGGGCACCTGGCCGTTCGGCAGGCGGAACGCGGTCGACGGGGGTGCGGAGGGGGCGAGAGGCATCGGGAGGTGCGCCGGCGGCAGCTGCGCGCGACCGCGCACGACCGCGCGGCAGTCCTTTCGGCAGCGGGAGGGAGGGAGGCGCCCGACACGGGCACGCCAACTTTACCGGCCTGGCGCGGGACGGGTTTCGGTAGCCTGGCCCGATGGACGGCCCCGGCAGCGCTCTCGAGTTCCTCATCTCCGGCTTCGACTACGCGTGCTGCGGCGTCCCGTTCTCCGTCGGAGACGAGCTCGGCTTCTCGCTGCGCGCCTACACCCTGGCCGGCGCGGACCCTGCGGCCGGTTCCACCGTCCACTACTTCGACGACCGCCACGGAGCAAGCGAGCCTGACCGCCCGGTGGACGTCCGCGGCCGCGTGGAGGCGATCGTCGCCCTCTACGAGCGGATCGTCCCGGTCGCCGGCTCCCACGCGCTGACGAACGACCCCGGCGACACCGTCGAGCGGGAGGTCGAGGCTGTCCCCGCCGACAAGGACGCGACGCCCGACGGCTACGGGAGCGCGGACTACCGCGTGCGACTGCGCGTCCCGGCCGGCACCGCGCTCCCCCGCCCGGTCGTGCGTGACCCCGCCGAGTTCGCGCCGGGGGCTGGGCGCGCGCCAGCCCAGGCGGCCCCGCGTATCGCCCCGCTCCTGTCCGCCGTCGTCGCCGATGTCGCCGCCCGCTTCGGCGACGCCGTCGTCGTGCTGCGCGCCCGGGAGGACGCGTCGGTCACCCTCCAACCGCGCACGCCGGGCGCCGCCGTGCGCTGGAACGCCTTCGACGAGGCGCTCATCGTCGAGCTGGAGCGCGCCGAGTGGACGCTCACGCCCGATGCGCAGGGGGTGACGGTCCTCCGGGAGCTGGTCGAGGCGGCGGCGATCGGCGGTTTCAGCGAGTCCGTCGGCGGCGACGGCGTGTTCCGCGCCGAGGCGCGCATGCCCGGAGGAGCCATGCTCACGGCCCCGGCGCAGGGCCCGCGATTCCCCGATGGCGGCGGCGTCGTCGCCACCGCGCTGTTCGAACGCCTGCAGCGGGCCCGCTCCGGACGGCCGTACCCGCCCTGGTGACGCAAGCCCCTAGACGGGCGCCAACCCATCCAACAACACCCCCAGCATCCGCGGCGCCCGATCCTCCGGCTCCGCCGCCGCTCGCCACAGGGCGCCCGTGAACTGCAAGTAGTCGGCGGCGTCCGCGTCGGGGCGGAAGGCGCCGGATCGCTTGCCGGCGTCGAGGAGGGCCGCGATCGCGTCGACGACCGGCTGGTAGGTCTGCTCGGCGATCGCCTGGTGGGCGCCGGAGCCGAGGGCGTCGCCGAGGCCGTGTTTGCGGCGCATCGCCTCCACGAGGTCCAGGGTCCAGAGCCGGAGGGCTTCGACCGGGTGGTGGGCGGCCAGGAGGGTCGGCACCGAGCCGACGATGCGCTCGACCTCCTCCTGATAGACCGCGAGCACGAGCGACTCCCGGTTCGGGAAGTTGCGGTAGAGCGTGCCCGCCCCGACGCCGGCGAGCTGGGCGATCTGGTTCATCGAGGTCTGGCCGTCGTCGGCGAGCGCGTCCCGGGCGACGGCCAGGATGCGGGCGCGGTTCTCGCGCGCGTCCGAACGCACCATGCGCTGACTCCTTGCTATCCGGAGAGTTCTCCGTTACGTTAACGGAGAACTCTCCACATACCCTAGAGGAGCATCATGCAGTACATCAAGCTCGGCACCACCGGCCTCGACGTCTCCCCCATCGCCATCGGCGCGATGACCTACGGCGAACCCGACCGCGGGCATCCCGTCTGGTCCAAGGGCGAGGAGGAGGCGCGCCCGCTCATTCAGCACGCGCTGGAAGCGGGCATCACCTTCTTCGACACTGCGAACATGTACTCCAACGGCTCGAGCGAGGAGATCCTCGGGCGCGCGCTGAACGACTTCGCCGACCGGGACGCCGTGGTGATCGCCACGAAGCTGCGGCACCCCATGCGGCCGGGTCCGAACGGCCGCGGGCTCTCGCGCAAGGCGATCATGACCGAGGTCGACCACTCCCTGCGCCGCCTCGGCACCGACTACATCGACCTCTACCAGGTGCACCGCAACGATCACGCCACACCGCTGGAGGAGACGCTGGAGGCACTCCACGACCTGGTGAAGGCCGGCAAGGTCCGCTACCTCGGCGCCTCCACGATGCACGCGTGGGAGTTCGCGAAGGCCCTCCACCTGCAGAAGGCGAACGGCTGGGCGCGGTTCGTCTCGATGCAGGACCACTACAACC
>JAEWDJ010000287.1 GCA_023390155.1 Actinomycetes bacterium
TTCCACGCCCGCCTGTCCGCCGTGAAGCGCCACTACGTCTACCGCATCCTCAACCGCCGCGCGCCCCCGGCCCTGGAGGCGAACCGGGTCTGGCACGTGGCCTGGAAGCTCGATGCCGACGTGATGCACGAGGCCGCGCAGACGCTGCTCGGACGGCACGACTTCACCACGTTCCGGGCCGCCGAGTGCCAGGCCAACAGCCCGGTCCGCACCCTCGACCGGCTCGATGTGGAACGGATCGGGGACGAGATCCGCATCTCAGCCTCCGCCCGCTCGTTCCAGCACCATCAGGTGCGCTCCATGACGGGAACCCTGGAGCGGGCCGGCGCAGGACGCTGGTCGGTGGAGGATGTGCGCGCGGCGCTCGATGCGCGAGACCGCAGACGCTGCGGGCCGATGGCACCGTCGACGGGTCTCTATCTGATCGGCGTCGATTATCCGGATCCAGAGCAAGCATTCTGATTCCGTCAGAATGCTTGCTCTATCTCTTTAATACCGCATCGTTCTTCGCGAAAAACCGGTTCCCACTTCTTCGCACGATGCTCTAGCCTAGAAGGCCCCGCATCGCCGTGCCGATGAAGGAATTGAGCACGATGCCGAGCACCACGATGCCCAGCGCCGGCAGGCTCGCGAGCTTCAGCGTCTCCTTGGTGGCGAACCATTGCAGCCGCACGATGATGACCGCGAAGGCGAGGCTGAACAGGCTGGCGAGACCCGGAGGCGCCCAGCCGAGGAGCATGAGCATGGCCGGCACCGAAAGAACCAGCATGCCGATGACGGAAATCCAGTTCGTCACGATCACGAAGGGTACATAGGCCTTCTCGAGCCGCAGCCACCGGGCGACCCAGATCATGGCGACCGGCAGGGCGATGAACCCGGCCACATGGCCGAGAGCCACCACGATGTCGATCCACAAGCTGTCGAGAAGAGGCCGATCCGGCTGAAGGAGCCCGAGGCGGAGGCGCTCGAACGCGAGGGAGACCACATAGGCCGGAAGCGTGAGCCAGATCGCCGTGAACGAGTGCCAGAACCCCCGCTCGCTCATGTCGAAGGATTTCAGGCCCTCGGACCTGCTGTTGAGCAGGTCGAGCGTTCCACGGAACGAGCGGTTGCCCTCATCAGCCGTAACGATCATCAGCGGCCTCATTTTCGAAGACGATTGCCCTCGAAAATGGACGGACCGGGCAAAACGTTCCGGCCATTCTTCGACTTTAGTCTAGACAGCCAAGGTCCGGCTCGGAATTACGCGGCGAAATAGGCGTCGAGCACTTTGCGGTAAATCGTTGAGAGACGATCCAAATCGGCAACGGCCACCCGCTCGTCGATCTGGTGCATGGTCTGTCCGACAAGGCCGAATTCGACCACGGGACAGTACTTCACAATGAAGCGAGCATCTGAGGTGCCGCCCGTGGTGGAGAGCTTCGGCTGCGAGCCGGTCTCGGCCTTGATGGCATCGGCGATGAACCCCACGAAGGCGTTCGGCGGCGTGAGGAAGGCGACCGCGTTCGTCGGCTCCATGGTCAGCGTGTAGCGCACCGTGTTGCCGGCGGCCTCGCGCAGCCGGCGCTCGATCTCCGCCTCGAGGCTCACGGGCGTCCAGAGGTCGTTGAAGCGGATGTTGAAGGTCGCCCGCACCTCGGCCGGGATCACATTGGCGGCCGGATTGCCCACGTCGATGGTGGTCACCTCCAGGTTCGAGGCGTCGAAATGCTCCGTTCCCCGATCGAGCGGCTCCTTCAGAAGCCCGTCGAGTAGGCGCATCATGCCTCGAATGGGATTATCCGCCAGATGCGGATAGGCCACGTGCCTCTGCTTGCCCTCGACGACGATCCTGCCCGTGAGCGAGCCGCGCCGCCCGATCTTGATCATGTCGCCGAGCTGGTTCGGATTGGTCGGTTCGCCCAGGATGCAATGATCGAACTGCTCGCCGCGCCCCTTCGCCCATTCGAGAAGCTTCACCGTGCCGTTGACGGCGGGTCCCTCCTCGTCTCCCGTGATCAGGAAGCCGATGGAGCCCTTGAAATCCGGGTTGTCGCGGATGAAGGCGAGCGCCCCCGCCATCATGCAGGCGATGCCGCCCTTCATGTCGACCGCGCCGCGTCCATAAAGCTCGCCGCCATGGATCTCGCCGCCGAATGGATCATACGCCCACCGGTTCGCATCGCCCGGCGGCACCACATCCGTATGGCCGGCGAAGAGCAGATAGGGCTCGCCCTTGCCGTATCGGGCGTAAAGGTTCTCAACGTCGGGTGTGCCGGGCTCGGAGAAGACCGGGCGATGAACCTCGAAGCCGGCCTCTTTCAGCACGCTCTCGATGAGAGCGAGCGCCCCGCCCTCCTCGGGCGTCACCGAGGGGCAGCGCAGGAGGGATTGGGCGAGGGAGAGCGGCGAGTGTTCCATTAGATCAGTCCCGCAACAGCTCGTTGATCCCCGTCTTCGCGCGGGTCTGCGCATCGACGCGCTTCACGATGACGGCGCAGTAGAGCGACGGGCCGGGGGTGCCGTCCGGGAGCGGCTTGCCGGGGAGCGAACCGGGCACGACCACGGAATACGGCGGCACGCGGCCCACGAAAACCTCGCCGGTGGTGCGGTCGATGATCTTGGTCGAGGCCGAGATGAACACGCCCATGGAGAGCACCGAGCCCTCGCCCACGACCACGCCTTCCACCACCTCGGAGCGGGCGCCGATGAAGCAGTTGTCCTCGATGATGGTGGGATTGGCCTGGAGCGGCTCCAGCACGCCGCCGATGCCGACGCCGCCGGAGAGGTGCACGTTCTTGCCGATCTGGGCGCAGGAGCCGACGGTCGCCCAGGTGTCGACCATGGTGTTCTCGTCCACATAGGCGCCGAGATTGACGAAGGAGGGCATCAGCACCACGCCGGGCGCGATATAGGCGCCGCGGCGCACGGTGCAGTTCGGCACGGCGCGGAAGCCCGCGGCGCGGAAGCGGTTCTCACCCCAGCCGGCGAACTTGGACGGCACCTTGTCCCACCACGTGGCCTCGCCCGGTCCGCCGCCGATGACCTCCATGTCGTTGAGGCGGAAGGAGAGCAGCACGGCCTT